>NZ_RJOH01000008.1:0-79326 GCF_003942995.1 Streptococcus mitis
TGATTATAGATGACTTTTCGTCTATACTTAGGGGTGAACACAATGTGATACTTACAGTGCCACTTTGTGTGCGATAAACTATGAGCCTTTTGTGCCATATTTTTCTCCTTTCGCTTTACAATTGGCTTGAACACCTTTATTGTATCGCGTTCGGAGTTTTTTTGGTATAACCTTCGACGCGCACCCGCATAGCGGGTGGTTGTTTTGTCTCGCACCTAACGGAGCGAGACGGACTAATAGTCACATAATAAAACGCATAATATCAAGTTTTTTTGAACTGCACCCCAAAAGTTAGACAGAAAAAATCTAACTTTTGGGGTATTTTTATTATGAAATTAACTTATGATGATAAAGTTCAGATCTATGAACTTAGAAAACAAGGATATAGCTTAGAGAAGCTTTCAAATAAATTTGGGATAAACAATTCTAATATTAGGTACATGATTAAATTGATTGATCGTTACGGAATAGAGTTCGTTAAAAAAGGAAAAAATCGTTACTATTCTCCTGATTTCAAACAAGAAATGATTCATAAAGTCTTACATGAAGGCTGGACTAAAGATAGAGTTTCTCTTGAATACGGCCTCCCAAGTCGTACGATACTTCTTAATTGGCTAGCACAATACAAGAAAAACGGGTATACTATTGTTGAGAAAACAAGAGGGAGAGTACCTAAAATGGGACGTAAGCCAAAAACGAGACCTGAAGAGAGGACAGAATTAGAACGTCTTCAAGCAGAAAATGAGTACCTGAGAGCGGAGAATGCTGTCCTAAAAAAGTTGAGAGAACTCCGCTTGAAGGAGGAAAAAGAGAAAGAAGAAAGACAGAAATTGTTCAAGAATTAATGACTGAGTTTTCGTTAGATATTCTTCTAAAAACCATTAAACTCGCTCGTTCGACCTACTACTATCATTTGAAACAGCTAGACAAACCAGATAAGGATCAAAAGCTTAAAGCTGAAATTCAAGCTATTTTTACCGAACACAAGGAAAATTATGGTTATCGTCGGATTCATTTAGAACTAAGAAATCGTGGTTATCTGGTAAATCATAAAAGAGTTCAACGCTTGATGAAAGTACTCAATTTACAAGCTAAAATGCGACAGAAACGAAAATATTCTTCTCATAAAGGAGACGTTGGCAAGAAGGCAGATAACCTTATTCAACGTCAATTTGAAGGTTCTAAACCAATGGAAAAGTGCTACACAGATGTGACAGAATTTGCCATTCCAGCAAGTACTCAAAAGCTTTACTTATCACCAGTTTTAGATGGTTTCAACAGCGAAATCATCGCTTATCATCTGTCTACTTCACCAAACTTGGAACAAGTGAAGAGCATGTTAAAACAGGCATTCACAGAGAANCANTACGANAATACNATTCTCCATAGTGANCAAGGATGGCAATACCAACACGATTNTTATCATCGGTTCCTAGAGAGTAAGGGAGTTCAAGCATCCATGTCACGTAAAGGTAACAGCCCCGACAATGGTATGATGGAGTCCTTCTTTGGCATTCTGAAATCGGAGATGTTTTATGGTTATGAGAAGTCATTTCAGTCGCTTAAGCAATTGGAACAAGCCATTGTAGACTATATTGATTACTACAACAATAAACGAATTAAGGTAAAACTAAAAGGACTTAGCCCTGTGCAATACAGAACTAAATCCTTTGGATAAATTAATTGTCTAACTTTTTGGGGTCAGTACATTTGCACACCTGATATTATGCGTTTTTCAGATTTTAAAGGCTTTTTCCCAGCTATTTATTCTTCTTAATAGCCTGACAAAGTAGAAATCCTACAATCATCCCTACCATATTTTGCATAAAATTTGGTAGGATTTCTGGTAGGGCTGCTGCCCAGCCATTCATCAAAGTAGAACCCAAGGCGTAGCCCCCTACCATGGCAACAGTTGCTAAGATAAGGCCTAGCCACTGACCTTTTCCTTTAAATCCTGCGAAAAATCCCTGCAAGCCATGGTTGACCAAGCTAAAGAACATCCACTGAGGATAGCCTGATAAGAGGTCAATCAAGAAACCTGCTAGTCCTCCTACTACAGCCCCTTCACGACTACCAAAGTAGAAGGCCGTAAAGAAGACACCCGCATCTAAAAGAGTTAAAATGCCTGTCGGTGTTGGAATTTTTAAGAAATAACCTAGAACCACAGAGAGGGCGGTTAAGAGGGATACAAGGGCGATTTTAGTTGTTTTGGTTTGCTTCATATTGTCTTACTCCATACTGATCTGCTTGTGCAATAGCACGGTAAACGAAAGCCTTAGAGCTTTCTACTGATGGTAAAAGTTCATCACCTTTGACTAGGTGACTGGCAATGCTGGAAGCAAAGGTACAACCTGCACCAGCATTTTGGCCTTGGATAACTGGATTTTCTAGGATAGTAAAGGTCTGTCCATCATAAAAGACATCTACAGCCTTGTCCTGACTAAGGCGATTGCCTCCCTTGATAATGACTGCTGGCGCTCCTAAGTCATGCAATTTCTGTGCTGCAGTTTTCATATCTTCAAGGGTTTTAATCTCTTGAGCTGCTAGTAATTCTGCTTCAGGAAGATTAGGCGTAATCACACTAACATAAGGGAAAAAACGAATCAGTTCTTGACAGAGTTCACTTACAGCTACGTCGTGTGTTTCCTTGCAGACCAAGACAGGGTCCAATACCACAGGAACTCCTGGGCGTTGCTTGATAAAGTCCAAAGCCTTCTCAGCTACGCTGACAGTTGGTAAAAGACCAATCTTAATTCCCCCAAACTCCACATCACGCAAACTATCTAATTCATGTTGAAAAATGGTATCGTCAGTTGGAAAGACTTCAAATCCTTTTTCTGTCAAGGCTGTCAAACAAGTCACTGCTACAAAGCCATGCAAGCCGTTCAAGGTATAGGTAGCCAAATCAGCTGACAGGCCACCTCCACTAAAAATATCATTTCCAGAAAGTGCTAAAATACGATTATTCTTCATAACGAATCTCCTTTAAATACAAACCATTAGGTGCTGCAGTGGGACCTGCAAGTTGCCTGTCCTTTTTCTCCAAAATCAGGTCAATCTGCTCTACTGGCATGCGATTATTGCCGATTTTGAGCAGTGTCCCCACCATATTGCGAATCTGCTTATACAAGAAACCATTTCCTGAAAAGGTAAAGGTCAAAAACTGACCTGTCTCATCAACTGCTAAACTAGCTTCTGTGATGGTGCGAACCTTATCCTCTACACTAGTCCCAGAGGCTGTAAAACCGGTAAAATCATGGGTTCCCTCTAACTTTTTGATTGCAATCTGCATGCGTTCCACATCGAGTGGATAGGGAAAGTGAGTGGCATAGTGACGGCGCATAGGATTCTTGGGACGTCCTCTATCCACAATAAACTCATAGGTCTTGCTATGCTTAGCATAACGGCAATGAAAATCATCCGCCACAAGCTCAATCGAAATCACATCAATATCTTCAGGGGACTGAGTGTCTAGAGCAAAACGGAGCTTCTCCTCATCCATCTGATAAGGTAGGTCAAAATGAAGCACCTGTCCCAAAGCATGAACCCCACTATCTGTCCTACCAGCACCGTGAACAGTAATGGCTTGCCCTTTATTTAACTTGGTCAAGGTTTTTTCAATTTCTTCCTGAACACTACGCGCATGAGACTGGCGCTGAAAACCAGCAAAGGCGTAACCATCATAGGAAATAGTTGCTTTATATCTTGTCATAACTTCTATTTTATCAAGAAAATAATCTGTAAACAAGGGTCTAAAATAAATATTGTATGGGTACAAAAATCCCGAAAGAAAAACTTAGGAAACCAATCCTAAGCTCTCTTTTGAAGTAGGTACATGACAAAGATAGAGGTTACAATCAACCATGAGCCTAAAATGGCAAAGACCAACATGCCATTGTGAGTTAGTAACCCAATTGCACCTAGAACAAATGGGGTCGTAAAGGCTCCGAAACTACAGCCTAATACAGCAAATGAAGTCGCTTGATTGAGGAGTTTAGCTGGAATTCGTTCAGAGACCAGTTGAAAGACCGTCGTCAAGGCGACACTATAGGCAAAACCAGCCAGAATACTCCCTGCCACTACCACCCACAAGGATGGAGACAAGGCAATCACAATTTGCCCTAAGCCAAAGGTAATACCTGACCAGAGGAGCAATTTCTCTTTAAAGATAGAAATCAAGAAAGAAAAACTCACACCAGCCACAATCCCGATTAACTGCATGACACTAAGAACAAAACTAGATAACTGGGCATCTCCAAGTCCTCTTTCCACCATCAAACTTGGAATACGAATGGTAATAGCCGTATTGGTACAAACTACAACTGCCGCTTCTATAGCTAGGATAAAAATCAAGCCCTTCATTTCCCGAGTTAAGCGACTTGCTTCCTTTGTTTTTTTCTTGACTTCTTTCTTTTCCTTTCCATAAGGGACAAAGAGCAGATAGAGGGTCAACACCAAAAATCCAGCACTATAGGCTAAGAAAGTAGCTGTCCAACCGAAGGCCAACAATTGGCCGACTGCCAAGGTAATGAGAGAAGCCCCAACGACCTCTGCAGAACCGCGTAGTCCTAACATCTGAATTCGCGTTTTTCCTTGATAACGTTCACTGATAATAGAAATGGCCTTGGCATTAATCATCCCAACACCCAAACCAAAAAGAATCCTTGTTCCAAAGACAAAGGGATAGGCTTGATACCAGAAGGGAGCCGTCCCGCTCAGTGATAAAATCAGCAAGCCCAAACTAATCTGTAAACGCTCAGGGAATATTTTTTCTAAAAAACCATTTAGTAGTAACATAATCATGATCCCAAAAGATGGCAAGCTCGCCAAGAGCTCAATTTGTTCCTTAGGATAACCTTGATAATAGTCAAACATGGCTGGCAGGGCACTCGAGATGGAAAAGGATGTAATCAAAACGAGGGAGAGAGCCAAAATACTGGCCCGTTCTAAAAATTGTTTCATGAAATCTCTTTCTATATTTCTCTTAATCTTCTACTTTTTTGATAGTTATCAAATAAGCAAGAAAAGAAGAAGTCTCTTTAGTGTATAGACTCCTTCTTAAACTCAAAAATGAATCCCTTGTGTCTTAGGATGATTTTCTCTTGATTTGCTTAATAAAATAGAAGATAAATCCTGCTACCATATAGGCAACAAAGATAATCAGACACCACTTAAACACAACATTCCAACCCTTGTTCACATTCAAAAAGAAGTAAGGGAAGGGACTGACCTTAGAATTAGGAACATCAAGTTTCAGTACCAAGCCATTAAAAAGAGCAAAAATCATATAAAGCAAGGGTAAAATCGTCCACACAATTGGATCCCAGATTTTGTATTGACCCTGTTTGTCAAAAAAGAGTGTATCTGCTAAAAACCAGAGGGGAACGATATAGTGGCAAAGGAAATTTTCTAGGGTATAGAAATTAGTCGCAATGGGCGCAAGGAGGAAATGGTAAATCACACAGGTAATCATGATACTCATAGTGACTCCACCTTTTAAGCGCAAGAGACTTGATCTTTGCCAGTTTTCACCTAAACGGCTCATAACCTTTAGGAGATAGAGCGTAAAAATCGCGACTAAAAGGTTGGACAGAACCGTATAATAGAGCAGCATCCCAAATCCACCATGCTTGGCGATCTCAAGATAAACTCCCGTAAAAGCCGCTAGAAACAAGAAGATACGGCTATAAAATACAAGTTTATAGTGTTTTGACATGCTTAAATTTTCTTCACAAACTCTGATTTGAGTTTCATGGCACCAAAGCCATCAATTTTACAGTCGATATTGTGGTCGCCTTCTACGATGCGGATATTTTTCACGCGCGTCCCTTGTTTCAAATCTTTTGGCGCACCTTTTACTTTCAAGTCCTTGATGAGAGTTACTGTATCACCGTCAGCCAATTTATTTCCGTTGGCATCGATAGCAACAAGACCCTCTTCTACATCTGCAACTTCAGCAGGATTCCACTCATAAGCACACTCTGGGCAAACCAGTAGGGCACCGTCTTCGTAGACATACTCTGAGTTACATTTTGGGCAATTTGGTAGGTTGTTCATGGTTTCTCCTTATCATCATTCACTATTCTTTGAAAATCAAAATTTCTCGAACAGCAACTATTATACCTTAAAATCAGCATTTTGACAAATTTAGAAAAAAACCGATATCAATCTATCGGCTTTTCTACATCTACATTCTTTTTTCAGCTTCTGCTTTGATTTTTTCAACTACTTCTTGAATGTTCAAGCCAGTTGTATCAAGGTAGACAGCGTCCTCTGCTTGTTTGAGAGGTGAAGTCTCACGATGGCTATCCTTGTAGTCACGCGCAGCAATTTCCTCTTTTAGGGTTTCAAGGTCTGTCTCAATTCCCTTGGCAATATTTTCCTTGTAACGACGCTCTGCTCTTTCATCAACAGAAGCTACTAGAAAAATTTTCAATTCTGCTTGTGGCAATACAACAGTCCCAATATCGCGACCATCCATGACAATCCCACCTTGCTGAGCAATCTCTTGTTGAAGAGAAACTAGTTTCTCACGTACTTCAGGAATTGCCGCAATAGCAGAAACATGATTGGTCACTTGATTTTCACGAATAGGATGGGTAATATCCACATCTCCTACAAAGACAAGCTGTTCTCCAGTTTCTGAACGCCCAAAGCTGATTGGATGCTGGTCCAATAAGGCTAAAAGTTCCTCAATCTCTTCCACTCCTAACTGGTGTTTCAGAGCCATATAGGTCGCCGCACGATACATGGCACCTGTATCTAGATAGGTATACCCAAAATCTTTAGCAATAATCTTAGCAACCGTACTCTTACCGCTTGAAGCTGGACCATCGATAGCAATTTGAATCGTCTTCATTTATGACTCCTATCTAGTCTTAATCACATCTCCAGGATTTGCAAACCAAGATCCTGTAGCCATATGTCCAGGATTCAATGCTTCTAATTGAGCAATTGAAATACCTGCACGTTGTGCCAAGACAGCTTCACCCTCACCAGCCTGAACTGTAATTGTTCCTTCACTAGCAGCATGTTCTTCGGAATGACTCTCACTAGAGGAGCTATCTGTAGAAGTTGCTTCTTCAGTCTTGCTAGATGAAGAAGAAGATTCTTCTGTTACAGAAGTTGAAGCAGGGGCAGATGAATCATAAAAATCTTTCAAGGCTGCTGTGCGATTACTCCCTCCGCTTGAAAGGTAAATCAATACTATTATCATTGCTACAACAATCACGAAAAAGAGACTAGCTAGAATCGTCAAAACACGATTTGCAACAACGCCTGTACCTTTTTGATTACGTTGACGTCGTTCCGTTCTCGTCTGTTCTTCTTGATTCTCATAAATATCTTCTTGCCACGGTTCTTTTNCCATACCTTACTCCTTGTTTTTTTTTACTTTTCTTATTACAATATAAATATGAAAATCACACTTATACCTGAACGCTGCATTGCCTGTGGTCTTTGCCAAACTTATTCTGAATTATTTGATTACCACGATAATGGAATCGTGCGTTTTTACGATGACCCTGACCAACTAGAAAAAGAAATCTCTCCTAGTCAGGACGTCGTAGAAGCTGTTAGAAACTGTCCGACACGTGCCTTGATTAAAGATTAACTCTAACATCGATAAGAACGTTCCACTCCTTCTAGTTTAGCATATTTCCATGCAAAATTATAGTCTTTTCTCTTTATTTTTTTCTGTAAGATCAGGAAGGTCACTTTTTTCTTTGACGAGATAAAGTGGTCTTTTTTTAGTCTCTAGATAAATCTTACTGATATACTTGCCGAGAATCCCAATGGTCAAGAGTTGAATCCCTCCGAGAAAGAGAATAACAGCCATCAGAGAGGTCCAACCTGATGTCGGATTGCCCAAAATGAGGGTCCGAACCACAACAAAAAAGGTCATAAGCAGAGAAATAAAACAAGATAGGAGACCAGCCACAAAGGCGATAATCAAGGGAAAATCTGAAAAGTTAACAATCCCTTCAATAGAGTAGAAAAAGAGTTGCCTAAAACTCCAACTGGTCTTGCCAGCCTGCCTTTCGACATTTGGATAGTCCAAATAGTGAGTTTTAAAGCCGACCCAGGCAAAGAGTCCCTTAGAAAAACGATTGGACTCAGTCAAGCTTAAAATGGCATCGACTACAGACCTTCTCATCATGCGAAAATCACGAACACCTGATGGCAGGGCTACTGGACTGATTTTTTTCATGAAGCCGTAAAAGAGATCAGCACAGAAACTGCGAAAGAAGGGTTCTCCCTCCCGACTAGTTCTCCTGGTCCCAACACAGTCCAAGTCTGTATTCTGGTCTAGTAAGGCTTTCATCTCAAGCAACATACTAGGAGGATCTTGGAGGTCTGCATCCATCACCACCACCAAATCCCCTGTCGCATATTGTAAGCCTGCATAGAGGGCTGCTTCTTTGCCAAAATTTCGCGAGAAAGAAATATAATGCACTGCCGGATTTTGCTCCCGATAGGCCTTTAAGAGTTCCAAAGTACCATCACTTGATCCATCATCGACAAAGACATACTCAATTTCTGTTTCCAAATCTGGAAGTAAAGCTTCCAAAGCCTGATAAAAAAGAGGAAGTACTTCCTCTTCGTTTAAACAGGGGACAATGATTGACATCACCATCTTAGTCTTCAAATCCATTTGGATGCTTGCTTTGCCAACGCCATGCGTCTTCACACATTTGGGTGATGCCTAATTCTGCTTCCCAGCCGAGTTCTGCTTTGGCTTTTGCAGGATCTGAATAGCAGGCTGCGATATCCCCTGGTCGGCGGTCTACGATGCGGTAAGGAATTGGACGTCCCACTGCTTTTTCCATGTTTTGGATAATTTCAAGAACTGAGTAGCCTTTACCTGTTCCAAGGTTATAAACGTTTAGGCCTGAACCTTTTTGAATTTTTTGTAGAGCTGCAACGTGACCTTTAGCCAAATCGACAACGTGGATATAATCACGAACACCAGTTCCATCTTCCGTATCGTAATCGTCTCCAAACACTTGCACTTGTTCTAATTTCCCAACTGCTACTTGAGTCACATATGGCAAGAGATTGTTTGGAATACCGTTTGGATTTTCTCCCAAATCACCACTCTCATGGGCTCCGATTGGGTTAAAGTAACGAAGTAAGACCACATTCCATTCTGAGTCTGCCTTGTAGATATCTGTCAAAATTTCCTCAAGCATAAGCTTAGTGCGGCCATATGGATTGGTCACTGAAAGTGGGAAATCTTCCAAGATGGGCACTGTATGAGGATCTCCGTAAACTGTCGCAGAAGAACTGAAAATGATATTTTTACAGTTGTTTTCTTCCATAGCTTTTAGAAGACTGACAGTTCCTGCGATATTGTTGTCATAGTAGGCAAGAGGGATACGTGTTGATTCGCCAACAGCCTTCAAGCCAGCAAAGTGAATGACCCCTGTTGGTTCTTCTTGCTTGAAAATATCTCTGAGGGTATCGGTGTCACGGATATCTGCCTCATAGAAAGGTACTTCAACTCCTGCGATTCTTTCAACAACTTCTAAACTTTTACGGTTGCTGTTAACAAGGTTATCCACCACAACAACCTGATGACCTGCTTGGATTAACTCAATAACTGTGTGGGTTCCAATAAAACCTGCTCCACCCGTTACCAAAATCTTTTCTTGCATCTTCTTTCCTCGATTCTCGGATTATTTTTTCTTATTTTACCATTTTTGATAGGGAATGTCATTTGCCATCCTAGAGGGTAGGATAAAATTTCAGTAAAATGCTTATACTCTTTGAAAATCTCTTCAAACCACGTCAACGTCGCCTTGCCATATATATGTTACTGACTTCGTCAGTTCTATCCACAACCTCAAAGCAGTGCTTTGAGCAGCCCGTGGCTAGTTTCCTAGTTTGTTCTTTAATTTTCATTGAGTATTATTCACTTTTTAGTCGTTTGACATAGTTTTCAATTGGGTAGTTTAGAGGGTCCAAGGTCAACTCCTTGCCTTGGATCAGTTGGGCTAGATGGTAACCAATAATGGGACCCGTTGTGAGGCCTGATGAACCTAGTCCACTAGCAGCATAGACACCTGCCAATTCTGGCACCTGCCCAAAGAAAGGTGAGAAATCACTGGTATAGGCACGGATTCCCACACGCTCAGCTCTAGAAATCGCCTTAGCCAAGGTTGGGTAGTGAGGCAAGGCGTCCTCCTCCATTTGTTGGAGCAAGGTTTCATCTACCGTCAAATCAAATCCCATGTCATTTTCATGAGTAGCACCTAAGGACAATTTTCCACCTGCAAAAGGAATCAAATCCCATTCCCCTTCTGGCATAACAACAGGGTAAGCTTCCATGTCTTGGCCAAGCTGATAATCTCGGAGCTGTCCTTTCTGAGGACGGACATCCACAGCATAACCCAAGGGTTCTAACAAGTCCCCCAACCAAGCTCCCGTCGCCAAAATAACTTGCTCAAACACCTCTTCGCCAATCTGGTAACCTGATGCTAAAGGTGTCAGAGTCACTTTTTCTTTGACCAGCTTAACGTGACTGGCTTCCAGCAAACGAGTCACTAAGAGTTGACCATCTACTCTCGCTCCACCAGAAGCATAGAGCAAGTGAGCAAATCCCTGCAAGCCAGGGAATAATTCATTAGCTGATGCTGGGTCCAGAATGGCTAATTGCCCTATCAAGGGAGATTCTTCTCTACGCTGGAGGGCTAGTTGATAGAGTTCTTCCAACTTAGTTTCATCCTTTTTCAGGAGAAAGACTCCCGAACGCTGGTAAAAGTCGATTTCTTGTCCTGACTTCTCTAAATCAGCTAATAAATCCACATAAAAGTCAGCCCCCAAGCGCGCCATTTTGTACCAGGTCTTATTGCGGCGTTTGGAAAACCAGGGGCTGATAATTCCTGCTGCGGCCTTGGTAGCCTGACCCTGTCCATGGTCAAAAACGGTCACCTCTAGGTCACTTTCTTTCGAGAGGTAGTAGGCAGCTGTTGCACCTACAATCCCTACTCCGATAATGGCAACTTTTTTCATTGTTTTCACTTTCTAACTAGATATGGTGGAAAGGATTGGTCGATGCTTGACTAGGTACAATATCAATATCCCAGCCTTTTTCCTCTTTCCATTGACTAAGGAGTGCTGCGATTTTTTCCACAAAAAGCACTTCGATATAGTGACCTGGGTCCAATGCCAACAAACCATCAGACAGCATATCCTGAGCAGTATGGTAGTAAATATCACCAGTGATATAGACATCCGCTCCTTTAGCTAAAGCATCCTTATAGAAAGACTGCCCGCTCCCACCACAGATGGCCACTCTTGAAATAGGCTTCTGCAAATCTCTCTCTTGATAATGCACCATTCGAAGACTATCTAGGCCAAATACTTGCTTGACATGTTGGGCCAATTCCCCAAATGTCTGAGTCGGAACATTCCCAATACGTCCAATTCCACGTTCTGGACCTGTTTCCTGCAGATAAGTCGTCTCTTCAATGCCTAGCATCTGGCAGAACCAGTCATTAAGGCCATTTTCAACGATGTCAATATTGGTATGGCTGACATAAACTGCGATGTCATGCTTGATGAGATCAATGTAAATCTGATTTTGTGGATGGCTAGCTACCAAATCCTTGATGGGACGGAAAATCGGCGCGTGCTTGACAATAATCAAGTCCACACCCTTTTCAATGGCTTCAGCCACCGTTTCTTCACGAATATCCAGAGCAACCATGACACTTTGAATATCCTTGTTCAAAGTTCCAATTTGCAGGCCACGACTGTCTCCCTCCATGGAAATTTCCTGAGGACAAAAGGCTTCATATGCGTTAATTACTTCACTTGCTAGCATGGAGAACCTCCTTGATGGCTTGAATTTTATCTACTAGAACTTGACGTTCCTCCAGATTTTTTTCTGGGATTTGTCCGAGGGCAAACTCTAGCTTAACAGCTTCTTTTTGCCATTTTTGGACAAAGACTGGACTGACCTCTTTGGACAAGAAAGGTCCAAAGCGAACATCACTGGCTGATAGCTTCATTTGTCCTGCTTCCACCACCAAAATCTCGTAAAACTTGCCAGCTTCTTCTAAGATGCTTTCAGCTACAATCTGAAATCCATTCTCTTGTAGCCAGATACGCAAGTCGTCTTCACGATTATTGGGCTGGAGGATAAATCGTTCTACATTAGCTAACTTGTCCAAGCCTTCTTCTAAAATCCTAGCAATCAAACGACCACCCATGCCAGCAATAGTGATGACCGATACCTGATCTGCCTCTTCAAAAGCTGCCAAGCCATTGGCTAAACGAACTTGGATTTTCTCCTTTAGACCGTGAGCCTCAACATTTTTAACCGCAGACTGGTAGGGGCCTTCCACTACCTCACCTGCAATGGCACTTTTGATTTGGCCTCTTTCGACCAAGTCGATAGGCAGATAAGCATGATCACTTCCCACATCTAGCAAAATTGCTCCCTGTGGCACAAAGGAAGCCACTAATTCTAATCTCTTTGAAATCATCTTCTCTCACTTTCCAAACTCTGTTACCTCTTATTATACCACATTTCAGCTGGCAATCTTGTACCTAAAAAGACCGCAATCCACAGATTGCAGTCTTTCTTTATTTTCTGGCTTGATAGCGACTAGTCAGGATGAAAATCACGGTAAAGACCAACATCATGACACCATAAACAGGTAATGTTTGTCCTGTTAAGGTTGAAATTTCAAGCAGTTTTTGAATTCTTGGGAAGAGAGCTGTGGCTAGGAAGCCTCCTACTGACCAAACAATCAAGAGGACACGCCATAGGGTAAATGGCATGCAGGCTCTAAATACAGATAAGAAACCAATTGACCCCAAGAGATAATAGAGGAGGGTTGAGATTTCTATCTCAGACCAACCTTGACTACTTCCAAATATTTTCACAAAAAGAACGCTGAACACAACCATGAGAGCACTTGGTAGGGCACGAAGCATGGATCTTCTGAGGAAGTTTGGCTCAACAGGTTTGATATTTCGCTCAAAAGTCAGAACGAATGGTGGGAAACCTTCCACGAATTGGTCAATCATGGTAATCTGAATTGGAATGAAGGGGAAAATCAAGATCCATTCAGACCGTCCCAGAAGAGCACTGGCAATACAGATGATTGCGAGCAAGAAGGAATAGATGGTCTTTATCAAGAAAATCGGTGCAATGTGGGCAATGTTATTGACCACGCGACGACCTTCAAAGAGAATCTCAGGAACATCATTAAAATCAGAGTTCAAGAGAACCAAATTGGCAATCTGACGCGTCGCCGGATCCCCTTCCGCCATTACGATGGAACAATCCGCCTCACGAAGGGCCAGAATATCATTGACTCCATCCCCTGTCATAGCTGTTGTATGCCCTGCTTTTTTCAGAGTTTGGATGATAAGTTTCTTTTGATGAGGGGAAACACGTCCGAAAATAGCTGTCTCCTCAGCCATATCAATCAATTCCTCATCCGTAATTTTCGAGCAATCTACATAGCTGTGATAGTCTGCAAAACCAGCCTTCTGGGCAATGCTGGACACCGTAACTGGATTGTCACCAGAGATAATCTTGAGCCCCACTTCCTGAGAACGGAGATAGTCCAGCGTCTCTGCTGCTCCCTCTCGAATAGGGTCCAAGATTTCCAGCAAAGCTAGAGCCTGAATATCAGATGGTTTTTGTAGTTTGTGATGGTCTAATTTCTCCTGACTGAGAGCTAAGACCAAGACACGTGAACCTCTCTCCAAGGCCTCTCTGGCTTCTGGGATCTCAGAAGCCAGCAACATCTCAGGGGCACCTAAGAAAACTGTTCCCAAACCTTCTAACTCCATTGCTCCCCATTTTCGATCACTTGAAAATGGAAGGCTTGAAATCATCGGATATGCTACCTCTCCCACAAAACGCTGTCGAATGGCTTGGGCAGTTGGATTTTTATCCTCACTGTGAGCTATGTAGCTGGCCAAAATGCTGGCAATAGCCTCTTCACCATAAGTTGCCGTCAGCGGAAGAATAGACTCCACCTGCATCTTTCCTTGGGTGATGGTGCCCGTCTTGTCCAAACAGAGCATATCCACGCGTGCCAAGGTCTCAACAGAGTACATCTCCTGCACCAAGACCTTTTTCAAGCCCAGTTTAATAACCGCAGTCAAGAGCGAAGTGATGGTCAAAAGGGCGATTCCCTTGGGCAACATCCCCAAAAGGGCTGTCGACGAATTTACAACAGATGACTTAAGAGGCAGGCCTTTTAAAAGCAAGGCTTCTAGCAAGAGAGCTAGACCAAAGGGAATGATAATCTTCCCAGTAAAACCAGCTAGCTTGTCCAGCGATTTCATGATACGAGAGTTGATTGGTTTAACGGTCTTGGCCTCAAGCATGAGTTTGGCAGCATAGTTATCAGCCCCAACATGGTGAACTTGAGCTAAAACTGCCCCACTGGCCAAGAAACTTCCTGACAAAAGCAAGGCATCAACTTCCTTTTGCACCAAATCACTTTCCCCCGTCAACATGGCTTCATTAACCTCCGCAAAGCCTTCCAAAACCAAGGCATCACTGGGAATCTGCTCTCCTGCAGACAAACGAATGACATCTCCTAGCACTAATTCTTCAGGATTAAGAGCAACTTCCTGACCATCACGAATAGTCTTGACCTTTTCCTTGGTCATGAGATTGAGCTTGTCCACCATGTGTTTAGCCCGCAACTCGGTCACAATTCCAGAAAAAGCGTTAAAGCAGATAACAGCAAAAAAGACCAAATTGCTCCAAGCCTGCACAAAGGCAAGGGCCAAAGCAATGGCAAAGTTCAAAGCGTTAAAAAGGGTAAAGACATTTCGTTTAACGATTTGCCAAGTGCTGGTACTGGCCGAAGCAGTAAAATCATTGACCAAGCCCTTAGCCTGTCTTTCCTTGACTTCTCTTTGGGTTAATCCCATAATCTTATTTTTATCCATAAATTCTATCATATCATTTTTTTTAACAGAATTCTAATCTCATCCCAAATCTGCACCTAGTCAAGGGAAAAGTTTGCCAGCCCTCCTTTGATAAGGTATAATAATAACAAGAAAAGAATCGAAGGAGATCGCATGTTTTATACTTATTTACGTGGATTGGTTGTCTTGCTCCTATGGTCCATCAATGGCAATGCCCACTATCATAATACTGATAAAATTCCTAATCAAGATGAAAATTATATTTTAGTTGCGCCTCACCGTACCTGGTGGGATCCTGTTTACATGGCCTTTGCGACCAAGCCAAAACAGTTCATCTTTATGGCTAAAAAAGAACTCTTCACCAACCGTATCTTTGGGTGGTGGATTCGTATGTGTGGTGCCTTTCCTATCGACCGGGAAAATCCTAGCGCCTCAGCCATCAAATATCCTATCAATGTTCTCAAAAAAAGCGACCGCTCTCTCATCATGTTTCCAAGTGGAAGCCGTCACTCAAACGATGTCAAGGGTGGAGTTGCCCTGATTGCCAAAATGGCCAAGGTCCGTATCATGCCGGTTACCTACACAGGTCCTATGACCTTGAAAGGCTTGGTTAGCCGTGAGCGTGTTGATATGAACTTTGGAAATCCAATCGATATCTCAGATATCAAGAAAATGAATGATGAAGGCATTGAAACAGTCGCCAATCGTATCCAAACAGAATTTCAACGTCTGGACCAAGAAACGAAACAATGGCACAATAATAAAAAACCAAACCCACTCTGGTGGCTTATCCGCATCCCTGCCCTCATCCTTGCCATTATCCTCGCTATCCTAACCATCATCTTTAGCTTTATCGCAAGCTTTATCTGGAATCCAGATAAGAAAAGAGAAAAACTTGCTTAAATAAATACAACAATCCCTTGGCAAAAGCCAAGGGATAAATTTTTTATTCGATTTTCCATTTTTGGGCCAACCAGCTGGAAAAGGCTAAAAATCGTTCAGCTACTTGTTCATGGTGTCCATAAGGGTCAAAGACAAACTGGCCGTTCGGATAGCGTTTCTGAAGACTGGTATGGATCTGCTCAGCATAGACTGGTGCTTGAGCCAAGCGATTAGTGTGGTGTTCTCCTTCTGTTTGACCATTCTGTAAATACAGCAAACAGTCCAAATTTTTCACATTTTCTTCCTTGCAGTAGGTCACAAAATCAGGATACCAAAAGGAACCGCAGATCGAAAAGACACAGGAAACCTTGTCAAAGCTGAAAAGACTGTAGACTGCCGCCAAACCACCTAGTGAGTAACCTCCGTAGGCAAGACGTGCTTCATCCAGTCGATAAAGCGACTGCAACTTGTCTAAAAGATCTCCGAACAAATGATCATGATAGACATTGGCCTGACCGCCAAAATCTGGAGCTCCATCTCTCAGAGCAGCTGCCTTCCAGGGCGTGTAGTCATCTAGGCGATTTTTAGAGGTCAAGCCCACTAAAATCACAGATTCGGAAAGGGACGATAGGAAGTCCAAGTTTCCATCATTCAATAAAATAGCCGGATAGGTTTGATTGGGGTCGTAGTTAGAAGGAAGGCTGATTTTGACTTGAATTCCTTCCCAATCAAACTCATTATTTATTGATAAAGTCATTGATTTTCTCAAGGGAATCAATCACTGCTGGACCATAATCCATCAACTCGTCGTAAGAGATGGTCATGATTTTTTGATTCTTAACAGCAGGAACGCTTTCCAAAACAGCATTTGCCTTCATCAACTCTACTGCTTTTTCATCCAATTTTTTATTGCGATCGCTGGTTACATAGATAATCAATTCAGGATCCATTGACACGAGATTTTCCAAGGTCAAGCCTGATGTCCCCGTAGCAACGTTTGTATAACCAAGTTGGTTCAGCAAACTTTCTTGCAAAGCAGACTTGTAGGCACCGAAGGTTTCATCATTATAAGCAACCATAATCAAAGCCTTTTTCTTTTCACCTTGACTTGCTGAATTTGCTTTCTTAACAGCGTCAATTTTAGTTTGTAATTGGGCTGCGTATTCATTAGCCTTGTCCTGAACATTAAAAATCATTCCAAGATTTTTGACATCTTCTACGATATTCCCCAAATCTTGCTGAATTGTTGAGAGAGAAGCTTTTTGCGTATAGACTGGGATTTTGTTTTCATTCCAAGTGCTAACTGTCCCCAAGGATTTTTCAGAAAACATCATGTTTCGCCCCATCACAGCGTCTGGCTCATAAGAAAGGACTGTCTCTTGTGAGACTGTTTTTTTATCCCCAATTTGAGGAATCGTCGCAATCGCGTCCTTGTATTTGTCCGTCACAGCATTATCAGGGTTAAGCATGCCAGCAATTTTATCCTTCAACCCCAACTCCAATAAGATTTCAGTAGTTGAAAGATTGTTGGTGATAACTTTTTCAGGTGCCTTGCCAAAGACTTGTTCGACTTCATTCCCTTTCGCGTCATAGGTTTTGACCGTTAGTGGATAAGTCGTCTCTGTGCTCGCCTTTTGACTTGTTTCTGCGCTAGACTGTGTGGTAGCTTTTTCTGTAGTAGTGTTACCACAAGCTGCCATGGTTAAGGTAGTTACTGTTACCAGTAAAATACTTAGTGTTTTTTTCATCTTGTTTTCCTTTTCATTCTTATAAATAGTGAATCATAGCTTGCTGATCCTCGGTCCAAGTCACCTGACTTTGAACTCCGTATACAGTTTGCAATGACTCAGGGGTGATGGTCTCCTTTGGAGTCCCTTGGTAAAGGATTTCTCCCTCTTTCATCAGATAGAGATAATCCGAATAGCGACAAGCAAGTTGAATATCATGCAGGACAGCTAGAACATTAACCTTGAGATTTTTCACAATGGCCAACAAGTCTAGCTGATACTTGATATCCAGGTGATTGGTTGGTTCGTCCAGGAGCAAGAGAGTTGGTTCTTGCGCCAAGGCGCGGGCTAACAAGACTCGCTGTTTCTCTCCCCCTGACAGGGATGAATAGAGACGAGTTTTCTTCTCAAGCATATCCACCTTAACGAGGGCATCTTGAACGAGAACATAATCTCTTTCCTTTTCCTTCTGTAAAAAAGAGAGGTGGGGAGTTCTTCCCAGCAAGACGATTTCCTCAACTGTACAATCAAACTGCAATTGATTAAACTGGGTGACAACTGCCATTTGCTTGGCTGTTTCTTTGATCGTCCATTGTTCCAGAGGCTTTCCATCTAAGCTTATCAAGCCTTTATCCGCCTTTTCCTGACGATAGAGGAGTTTAAGCAGGCTGGTTTTTCCACTTCCATTTGGTCCTAGTATCGTGTGAAATTGACGCCCCTCAACCTTAAGAGAGACTCCTTTGAGGATTTTTTTCTCTTCTAGTCCAAAATGGATATCCTGACAAATCAAGTCCATATCAGACCCTCACCTCCCTTCGCCTACCTCCAACAATGTAGACAAAGAAGGGAGCACCTACTAAGGCTGTGAAAATACCAATAGGAAGCTCTGCGTTTGGAATGATGATACGAGAGAGTACGTCTGCCCAGATGACAAAGAGGGCACCTAGCAAGGTTGCAACAGGAAAAAGCCTCTTGTAATTCGTTCCTACTAACCCTCGAGCTAAATGTGGAGTAATCAGACCGACAAATCCAATAATCCCACAGGTTGCCACTAAGACTGCTGTCAGCACAGCCACCATGGTCACATAAAGATACCAATAAAAGCGTAAGGGAATTCCCAAAGTTAAAGCAGCCTCATCTCCCATCATCATCGCATTGAAAACACGATACTGAGTAGAGAAAAATAGAAAGGCTATTCCTACTACTATAGTTGGCAGGACCAAGTCTGCCCAGGAAGTCCCAGCGAGCGAGCCCATGGTCCAAAACTTAATGGTCATCACACTATCCGCATTAGCGCCAACTGAGATAATAAAGTTTGAAAAAGCCAGAAAGAGAGCGTTGACCACCGTTCCTGATAAGATCAGACTGGAAGTCGTCATCCGTCCTTGCATAGAGGCAATGATGAGGACAGCAATTGTTGCCAAAATAGCTCCAAGAAAAGCTCCAAGGCTAATCATCACTTTTAAACCAAGAATGATGCTCAAGGTTGCCCCTAGAGTTGCACCCGCAGATATTCCTAAGACATAAGGCTCAGCGATAGGATTGTTCACTGTGGACTGCATCACGCTACCACACATAGAAAGGCCTGCTCCTACTATCAGACCTAACAATACTCGAGGGAATCTCATGTTCCATACAATGGCAAGAGTGGACTTGGAAACCTCTCCTACCTCAAGAGGAAATCCCAACCTGCTCAAAATAATCCGATAGGTATCTCCTAGATTAATCGCAACAGATCCCATTGAAACTGCTAGAAAGAGAGAAATCCCTAAAATACCTAGCAAAATAACTAAAAGTAACACAAATTGCTGGTCTTGTCGGCTTCCAGAAAATTTGGAAAGCATGCAAACCTCCTTTGATAGAATCTTAAAAATTTAGAAAATTCTCATGAAAAGTATACCATATTTTCAACTGTGTAACAAGCTATGGAAAAAATACAATTAAAATCAGAAAAATTATGGTTGGTTTTTCCATACAGTGCTAGGAACCGTAACCAAAGATAATGCTTGAGCATACCAAGGTAAGTTGATAACATAAAAAAGCCCTCTGAAAATCAGAGAGCTCCAGTCTTGCTGGATAAACCGTTTATAGACTAGGCGACGAGGCGAAGGTTGTACTAATGGTACATCGAGCCGAAGCCAACGAAGTATAGAAACGGTTTAGACGCAAGATTAGCGACGAAGTCCTAGAGAGTTGATTAACTCACGGTAACGGTTAACGTCGTTTTTACGCAAGTATGCAAGCAAGTTACGACGGCGACCGATTTTTTTCATCAATCCACGGTAAGTAGCGTGGTCTTTTTTGTGTTGTTTGATGTGTTCGTTAAGGTGGTTGATTTCCCAAGTAAGGACAGCAACTTGAACCTCTACTGAACCTGTATCACCTTCGTGACGTGCATATTGTGCGATGATTTCATTTTTTTTCTCTTTTGAGATTGCCATGATGTTTCTCCTTTTTATTTGGCTTCATCCGAGTGACAGGTTGGCATGCCTGTAACCAAGAAGAAGTTATTTGTCTTTACGACAATCCCTATTCTACCAATAACTAACTTCTTTGTCAACAGATTTACTTTCTTGTTTTAAACATGCTATAATAATCATAGCAAGAAATCTAAGTTATCTGTTTTTTAAAACGAGGTGATTATCATGCGTAGATTCTATTTCCATCTCCCCTACTATCTGGTCATATTCTTCTTTTATTGGCCATTTTATGAGTTGTTATCACTAATCATTTCTGACCCCCTTTTGCTCAAGAGTCTCTACGTAAATAATATTCTCTTCTTTACACCTCTGGTAATCTTGATTGTATCGCTACTCTATAGCTACCGTTTCCGTTTCTCACTTTGGTGGTTAATTGGTAACGGACTGCTCTTTTGCTTTACTATCATAACTTTTGGTGAGTTTATACTAATTTACTTGCTAATCTATGAAACCTTTGCTCTGCTGGGCATGGCTTCCGGTATTGGCATCAAGCATATTCTACAAAAATGAAAAACAAAAAACTTTCACAAAATCCTTGAAAAATCTCACAATCATGCTATAATAATCCATAGAGACAAGTCACTTAGTCCCTTTCTACTAGAGAGTGCGTGGTTGCTGGAAACGCATAGAAAGCCTAAACTGACACTACTCTTGAGTTTTTTATGAAAACATAAAACGGTGGCCACGTTAGAGCCGATCAGAGGTGTCCCTCTCTTTTGAGGTACATAAATGAAGGTGGAACCACGTTGCGACGTCCTTTCGAGGATGTCGCTTTTTGTTTTTCTAGCTTTCACAATCCTCTGTCCCTGTTTTCAGAATAGGGTTAACACATTCGTCAATAATATAAGTAAGGAGAACATCATGATTAACATTACTTTCCCAGATGGCGCTGTTCGTGAATTCGAATCTGGCGTTACAACTTTTGAAATTGCCCAATCTATCAGCAATTCCCTAGCTAAAAAGGCCTTGGCTGGTAAATTCAACGGCAAACTCATCGACACTACTCGTGCTATCACTGAAGATGGAAGCATTGAAATCGTGACACCTGATCACGAAGATGCCCTTCCAATCTTGCGTCACTCAGCTGCTCACTTGTTCGCCCAAGCAGCTCGTCGTCTTTTCCCAGACATTCACTTGGGAGTTGGTCCAGCCATCGAAGACGGCTTCTACTACGATACTGACAACACAGCTGGTCAAATCTCTAACGAAGACCTTCCTCGTATCGAAGAAGAAATGCAAAAAATTGTCAAAGAAAACTTCCCATCAATCCGTGAAGAAGTTACTAAAGACGAAGCACGTGAAATCTTCAAAAACGACCCTTACAAGTTGGAATTGATTGAAGAACACTCAGAAGACGAAGGTGGTTTGACCATCTACCGTCAGGGTGAATATGTAGACCTTTGCCGTGGCCCACACGTCCCTTCAACAGGCCGCATCCAAATCTTCCACCTTCTCCATGTAGCGGGTGCTTACTGGCGTGGAAATAGCGACAACGCTATGATGCAACGTATCTATGGTACAGCTTGGTTTGACAAGAAAGACTTGAAAAACTACCTCCAAATGCGTGAAGAAGCCAAAGAACGTGACCACCGTAAACTTGGTAAAGAGCTTGACCTCTTTATGATTTCACAAGAGGTTGGTCAAGGACTTCCATTCTGGTTGCCAAATGGTGCGACTATTCGTCGTGAGTTGGAACGCTACATCGTAGACAAAGAGTTGACTTCTGGCTACCAACACGTTTACACTCCACCACTTGCTTCAGTTGAGCTTTACAAGACTTCTGGTCACTGGGATCATTACCAAGAAGACATGTTCCCAACTATGGACATGGGTGACGGGGAAGAATTTGTCCTTCGTCCAATGAACTGTCCACACCACATCCAAGTCTTCAAACACCATGTTCACTCATACCGTGAGTTGCCAATCCGTATCGCCGAAATCGGTATGATGCACCGTTATGAAAAATCTGGTGCCCTAACTGGTCTTCAACGTGTGCGTGAAATGTCACTCAACGACGGTCACCTCTTCGTTACTCCAGAACAAATCCAAGAAGAATTCCAGCGTGCCCTTCAGTTGATTATCGATGTTTATGAAGACTTCAACTTGACTGAATACCGCTTCCGCCTCTCTCTTCGTGACCCTCAAGATACTCATAAGTACTTTGATAACGATGAGATGTGGGAAAATGCTCAAACCATGCTTCGTGCAGCTCTTGATGAAATGGGCGTGGACTACTTTGAAGCCGAAGGTGAAGCAGCCTTTTATGGACCAAAATTGGATATTCAAGTTAAGACCGCTCTTGGAAAAGAAGAAACTCTTTCTACTATCCAACTTGACTTCTTGCTTCCAGAACGCTTCGACCTTAAATACATCGGAGCTGATGGCGAAGAGCACCGTCCAGTTATGATCCACCGTGGAGTTATCTCAACTATGGAACGCTTCACAGCTATCTTGATTGAGAACTACAAGGGTGCCTTCCCAACATGGCTTGCACCACACCAAGTAACCCTCATCCCAGTATCTAACGAAAAACACGTGGACTACGCATGGGAAGTAGCTAAAAAACTCCGTGACCGCGGTGTCCGTGCTGATGTCGATGAGCGCAATGAAAAAATGCAGTTCAAGATTCGTGCTTCACAAACAAGCAAGATTCCTTACCAATTAATCGTTGGAGACAAGGAAATGGAAGACGGAACAGTCAACGTTCGTCGCTACGGCCAAAAAGAAACACAAACTGTCTCAGTAGATGATTTTGTTCAAGCTATCCTAGCTGATATCGCCAACAAATCACGCGTTGAGAAATAAGAGATAAAATCCTAGCTAGCTAAAAAGCAACAACTGAAACAGCTGTTGCTTTTTATATTTTTACTCAATGAAAATCAAAAAGCAAACTAGGAAGCTAGCCGCAAGCTGTACTTGAGTACGGTAAGGCGACGCTGACGTGGTTTGAATTTGATTTTCGAAGAGTATTATTTAATCCGAGCTAGTAGTGATTGACCAAACCACCACACAAGATTTGCTTTCATGAGTTAGATAAGGTCAATATCCTCAATCCTTATCTGCTTCATTTTCTTTTACGAGATCTTTTTGTGAATCCTTTTCAGAGAGTTTTTGATCGATATACTTGTTAATGGTTTCATAAAATTCCTTGGTCGAATCACTGTCTAGTTTTGTCGAATTATGAACTTGATTGACTTTCAATTGAACAGATTGAATACCGTATGAGGCTTGTTTTTGGTGGAGCGTTTCTAATTCTTCTTCTGAAATCGGATCTCCAACAACCGTCAAGACCAATTCATTGTCCCTTGACTTGTAGACTTGATTAATGACCGTATGATTGGCAAACTCTTTTCCTACAAACTGCTTGATTCCTTCTTTTCGCGCTTGGTCTATCGTCAGAGTGACTGCTGAATAGCTGGCTGGAAGAATCAATAATACAATCAAGGATATCAATCCAATTCTCATTTTAATATTTAACTCTTTAAATGAACTTAAGGGAGATTTTCTCATCAAAATTCTTGTTCCAACAATGTTGATTAGCATGATAAAGACACAGTTGATCAAGAAAAGATAAAGAGCTCCAAATAAAAATCGTACATTTCCATTAGCTAAACCATATCCTGCAGTACAGATAGGTGGCATCAGAGCTGTTGCAATGGCTACTCCTGGCACGATATTGTTTGCTTCTTTTTTCCTTGACCCAATTACACCTGCTATCCCACCAGCAATAGCAATGAGAACATCCCAAATGGTTGGAGAGGTTCGTGCAATCAACTCGCTACTTGCATAAGATAAGGGGGAAATCCAGAAATACAGAGTCGAGACAAGCAAACTGACCAATATTTGAGTAAATAAAACCTCTAAAGATTGCTTGATTAAACGCGTATCAAAAATAGCTAAACCAAATCCGAGTCCAACAATCGATGTCATAAGAGGGGAAATCAGCATGGCTCCAATAATGACAGCTGTTGAATTCATATTTAAACCTATAGAGGCAATAAAAATCGCACACATCAAAATCACTGTATCTCTTAATCGAACATGAAGATCATCATATAATTTCTCACGGTATTCCCGTGTTGAATAATTGGCAGTCATTTGTCCTCTCCTCTTTCCTTATTTAAATCGGTATAATAATTAATAATAACAGCTGATAAACAGCCAAAAAATATGAGCCCATAAATCGTCAAGAAGACACTGGTAATCCTTCCAATCAAGGTCACAGCTAGGAGATCCCCGTAGCCGACAGTCGTCGAAGTCACAAAAGCATACCAAAGACCGTCTCCGTAATTTGTGATAGCAGGTTCAACTAGGAAAAGCACGCCTCCTGACCCAAAAACAAAGGTCACAAAACTCAGAGCAAACCGAGTAAAACCCGTAACCTGTATAATATGCCATAACATTTTTAAACGTCTCATTTGTTCTCCTTATTCATACTAGCTCCTGACCGAGCCGTTTTTTCCAATAATCAAAGTGAAGATAGGACATGATCTCCATCAGAGAAAGATAGACAAACTGATAGATCTGATTTAAGCTGATTATCAACTGATATTGTTTGAAAAATGACTGGAAGAAAGACCAGATATGACTGTCTTGAATCAGTCCCTTCTTAACATTATATCAAAAATTTTACAGTCTTTCTCTGAAGAAATCAATTAATTTAAAAGATAGAGAAAGGAAGAAATTTTTGTATCCTTATCCGAAGAAGAAAAACGATATCAGAAGAACCTTGATACTATGCGTTTTATTCTTTATAATTTAGCTATTTCAAAATTACAAGTTCTCCATTCTTAATTTCCCAAACTTGGTCAAACTTACTTAATAATTCGTTTTGGCGATGTAAAGTAACAATGACGGCACTTGGTAGTTCCAGAACTCTTTCCAATTCCATTTTAAACTGATTAGTATCCAAGGCAGAGAAAGGTTCGTCTAGGATAAGCAATGGATTTTTACGATTTTTCTCACGATTTAAATACATTCGTTGTTGCTGACCACCTGACAGGGATTGTGGTGGAATTTTTTCAAAATCTTCTTCTCTGAATTTTTCATTGAAACTATTGAATAGCGTTACATTATTTTCATAACTTGAAATAAATGTATGTTCTTGTTGCAGAATCATACCGAATCTTCCCCAAAGATGGTCCAAAACAAGCCCATCTAGCACAATTTGTCCTTCAAAATCTTCATCTGTTCCATTTAAAATGTTGAGAAGACTACTTTTTCCAGACCCATTCTTACCAATAAGCGCAATTTTATCCCCTTTTTGAATCGTAGCGGAAGTAATTATCAATTTTGATTCTCCCAGTTGTTTGGAAATATTTTTCAAAGTAATCGTATCAAAAGAATGTTGAGGTGCTTGAACTGAAACGGGTCTCCCAACAATGTTTTGAAAACTCTTGATTACAGGCTTTACGGACTCTAACATTTGTAAATCATAAAGGATTTCCTGTATTGGTTCAGAAAAAGCATTAATATATCCGAAACTCGCCACCACCTCAGGAATACCGAGTTGCTGGTGAGATAGAGAGTAGGCTAAATAAATAAACAGAACAAGACTAATGAATTCAAAAGAAACACCTGTCAATAAGATGCCTGTAATTTTTGTCAAACCATACTTAAAATACTTATCCTGCAAATTCTTTAGAGATCTCTTTTGTTGATTCAAAAAATGCGACATAGTTAGTTTATTTACCAAATGATGTCCCATGAGCAAATCCTCCAAAGTTCGATAGTAATCTCCTTGTTTTTTCAAGTAAACCTGTCTACGATTAGCGGTCAACTTCCCAACGATTTTAGGAATTTGAATACTAATTCCAGTGGAAAAGATTAAAATCAGTGATACAATAGGATTAATTGTTCTGCTAATAATGAAAGCGTAAATGATGATACGTAAAATTTGTTTGATAAAACTCATCAATGGAGGAAGGTAATCCTTTTCCAACGAATCTAGGTCATTAGATTGAAAGGAAATATACTCTGCTACTGTTTTCTGCTTGAAATCGTGGTGACTGAGTCCCAGAAGTGAACGAAACCACTCATTTTTCAAAGTAGTCGAAAAGATAATCCCCTGCTTCCAATCAAGTATCATTTGGATATAGTTACAACTCAAATAGCCTGCCACTGACATAGAGTAACCATATAGAGCTACTTGATAATCCCCTTTGATTAATGCCTGCGTGAAATACGGTAACAAAGCTGTGCAGATATTCGATACTACACCAAAAAGAAAATTAAAGAAGAGATACCATCTAATAGTTTTAAGATATGGTAGCATATACGATACTCCTTGCTAATGCGTTTTTTTACATATCGCAGAACAATCTCTACTATTCCCTATTTCAGATAGTGCGATACTCGGACATTGAGTGCAATAATTGTAAATCACACAAGTACTGCAGTTTTTACTATCAAAATAAAAAGAAAGCTGCAGTTCTTTCAATCCTGTATCAGCGATTCATTCTGAAATCGAATAGGAGACATTTCCCAAGTCTACAATTCACTTCATCTCAAATTAATTTTTGTAATTAACCCTTAGTTTATAGATTTTATACTCAACAAAAGTATAAAGCATACAAAACTTCACTTTGAACCAGTATTTATACTATATTCCGTATTAAAAATTCTATTATTAGTTTTGTAAAAAACAGTCTTCAAATATCCTGAAATATAGCAAAAAGAGATTGGGTAAAAACTCATTGTCTCTTCTCAATCAAGGACTAACTTTACTTGAGCAAACTGAATCCGCACTATCGTTCCTTTTCCAACCTCAGACTCGATGCGAATCTGGTGACCCAATTCTTCAGAAATTTTCTTAGATAGGTAAAGTCCAAGTCCAGATGACTGCTGGGTTAGGCGTCCATTATATCCTGAGAAACCACGTTCAAAGACTCGGAGGACATCACTGTTTTTTATCCCGATTCCCGTATCCTTGATACAAAGCTCTTGCCCCTCCATATAAATCTCCAGACCACCTTCCTTGGTGTACTTGAGACTGTTTGAGATGATTTGCTCAATAACCACTAGCAGCCACTTCTTATCCGTCACGATTTCTTTATCAAGGTCATGTAGATTGACATTTAGGCCTTTTTGAATAAAGAAAAGAGCATATTTACGAATTATTTCCTTGACCAAATCCTCAATTTGAACCTGCTTTAAGACCAAATCATCATGAAAACTTTCTAAACGCAGGTATTGTAAAACTAGATTGGTATAGGAGTCAATCTTGAAAATTTCCTGTTCTAATTGCTGCTTCAGTTGGCGGTCGGCTACTTCTGCAACTAAGAGTTGACTGGCTGCAATGGGGGTCTTAATCTGATGGACCCACAAGGTATAGTAATCCAGCAAATCCGTCAGTTTTCTTTCTGAATCTGACCTCTGCTGATAGAGTTCCATCTCACGCGCTTCTAATTTCTCAGCCAAAACTCTTTCCAAAGGAGACTTGGCTTCCCTATCACCATAGAGAAGTTCCTGACGATAGACCTGCATCTCCGCCAATATATCCCAAGTGAAAAATAAGATGGTTACAAAGCAACACAAGAGGAAAAAGTAGAGAAAGTAAATTCCTAAACTGGCAAATAAAAACTGAAAGAGCAAAACTAGAAATGCTAAAGCAAGCAGATAGACAAACAGACGACTACGAGAGCGCAGATAGGCTAGAAAAAATTGTTTCCAATCAAGCATGCTTCAGTCCGTACCCTATCCCTTTCTTGGTCTCGATAAATCCTACCAAGCCCTGCTCTTCCAATTTTTTACGCAAACGAGCCACATTGACAGAGAGGGTATTGTCATCAATGAAAAAGTCACTGTTCCAAAGTTCCCGCATCAGGTCATCACGCGCTACGATATTGCCTGCATGCTCAAACAAAACGCGTAAAATCTGGAATTCGTTCTTGGTCAAATTCAACACTTGCCCTTGATAATGTAAATCCATGGATTTGGTATTGAGGATCACACCGGCATATTCCAGTAAACTCTCGTCACGCCCAAACTCATAGGAACGGCGCAACAAGCCCTGAACCTTAGCTAAAAGAACCTGCTGGTCAAAAGGTTTGGTCACAAAGTCATCCGCCCCCATATTAATCGCCATAACAATATCCATAGCCTGGTCTCTGGAAGACAGAAACATAATCGGCACCTTAGAAATCTTGCGAATCTCCTGACACCAATGATAGCCGTTAAACAAGGGCAAGCCAATATCCATGAGAACCAGATGAGGCTCCGACTGGACAAAAAGGCTCAAAACTTCCATAAAGTCTTCTACCAGAACCACTTCAAATCCCCATTCAGAGAGCATTTTCCCGACTTGTTGACGAATAACCTGATCATCTTCTACTAATAAAATCTTGTGCATGCGCTCCTCCTTTTCTATTATTATAACAGATTTTTCCATGCTAGAAGGTCTGAAACTGAATTTGAAATAGCTTGTTTTTAGCCAACAAAGTGAAACAATCCTACTAGATAATTTGAGGGAAATTTGATAAGATAAATAAAAAGAAAGGAGCTCTTATGGCCAATATTTTTGATTATCTGAAAGATGTCGCATACGATTCCTTTTACGACCTTCCTTTGAATGAGTTAGACATTCTAGCCTTAACAGAAACAACCTACCTCTCCTTTGATAATCTGGTCTCCACAACTCCTCAGCGACTTTTAGAACTGGCACCTCAGGTTCCAAGAGAGCCTAATATGTTGACCAGCAAAAATCGCCTCCAGCTATTAGATGAACTAGCTCAACACAAGCGCTTCAAAAATTGCAAACTCTCCCATTTTATCAATGACATTGACCCTGAACTGCAAAAGCAATTTGCGGCTATGACCTACCGCCTCAATCTCGATACCTATCTGATTGTCTTTCGTGGGACTGATGACAGTATCATTGGCTGGAAGGAAGATTTCCACCTGACCTATATGAAGGAAATTCCTGCTCAAAAGCACGCCCTTCGCTATTTAAAGAACTTTTTTGCCCACCATCCTAAGCAAAAGGTCATTCTGGCTGGGCATTCCAAGGGAGGAAATTTAGCCATCTATGCTGCTAGCCAAATTGAGCAAAGCTTGCAAGATCAAATCACAGCAGTTTATACTTTTGATGCGCCTGGTCTCCACAAAGAACTGACACAAACTGAGGGCTATCAAGGGATAATGGATAGAACCAAGGTCTTCATCCCTCAAGGCTCCATTATCGGTATGATGATGGAAATCCCTAACCAGCAAATCATCGTGCACAGTACTGCCTTAGGTGGTATCGCCCAACACGATACCTTTAGTTGGCAGATTGAGGACAAGCACTTCGTTCAACTGGATAAGACCAACAGTGATAGCCAACAAGTCGACACAACCTTCAAAGAATGGGTAGCGACAGTCCCTGACGAAGAACTCCAGCTCTACTTTGACCTTTTCTTTGGCACCATTCTAGATGCTGGGATTAGCTCCATCAATGACCTGTCTTCCTTAAAGGCGCTTGAACACATTCATCATCTCTTTGTCCAAGCGCAATCCCTCACCCAAGAAGAAAGGGAAACCATGGGACGCCTCACCCAGTTATTGATTGATACCCGTTACCAAGCATGGAAAAATAGATAGTAGCTTTCAAAAATCAAATGTATATAAAACAAAAGACCTAGAACACAGACTTTCATGTGCATTCTAAGTCTTTTTTAATAAAATCTAACTACCAAATAACCCCTTTATAGGATAGTAAAATGATAGCTAATAGCAGGACATACAAGGCAAGGAAGAGCCATTTCATCTTGACACAGAGCGCTACGTACTCCCGAATAAAAGCAGATGGTATATAGTAGCCTGCCGTCCTACATCCGAGGCCATCTCCCTTCATTTTTAACTTACGAGCATAAGTACTAGTTCTAAAGACATGATAATCATTTGTTACAAAGAGAAATTGAGGTTTGGCTACCAGTTTCTCACCAAGTTCCTTAGAAAAGAGAAGGTTCTCGTAGGTAGTCCTTGATTGATCTTCCAGAATAATCGCATCTTGGGGAACATCTGTCTCTTTAAGAAGATAGTTTGTAATGGCCTGCGCTTCAGAAATCTTCTCATCTCCTCCTTGACCACCACTGGCAATGATTTTGATATGAGGATTCTTAGACTTGTGATAAGCTTCCACTGCCTTATCAATTCTCCTCTTCAGCAAAGGTGTTACCTTTTCTCCGTCTAACAAACCTGCACCATGAATGATAATAAAATCATAATGCTTCTTCTTAGGAATAAAGAGATACAAGATAGAGTACAGAATAAAAGCCACAAAAGCAAAACCAAAAATAAAGTAAGAATAAGCAATAAATGCAAATAAAATATTTAGAAAGTGATTGGTGTAAAATAATTCATGTCGTCCTCCCAATCGAAATGACATCAAAGCAAAAAATAGCAAAATGACTATTCCAAGGAGCATGGAGAGATAATTAGCCTTTGAACGTCCCTCTCGCTTCAACAAAATGACCCCATTATAGATTAGAAAGATGCCACTTAGAAAAAGCAAAAAAGGAAGTAAAATAAAGGGAAATATAAAAAAAGCGAAATGAATCTTCTCATACCCATTTTGATAAAAAAGGTAGCCTAGATAAAAATAACTGGAAATGAGGGATAATAAGAATAATACTGGATTCCACAAACTTCTATTATCCTTCCAAAATGACACTATAAAGGCTAATACAATTCCTATAACGAGATACATTTCTTCCTCCTTTAATGATTCTATTTTATCACAATTTTACATAGAGAAAAAGAGGGCATCTATCCCTCTCACTCCTTCATTTGAGTTTCTGCATCGGCCACAACTTGCTCTAAACTAGTCTGACCAAGTTCAGCCTCCATAGCCAGCTGGATTCTCTCCAATTTTTGATCCAAAACATCATGAATATGAGCTCCAACTGGGCAATTTGGATTTGGATTGTCATGGAAACTGAAGAGTTGACCAGTCTTACCAAGACACTCAACCGCCTGATAAACATCTAATAGACTAATGTCTTTGAGATCCTTAACAATCTCTGTTCCGCCCGTTCCGCGCGCGACTGAAATCAGCTCTGCCTTCTTCAACTGGGACAAGGTCTTTCTGATAATGACAGGATTGACCCCGACACTAGCAGCCAGAAAATCACTGGTCACCTTGCTTTCCTTCCCCTCGAGGGCGATAATTATCAGCATATGAGTCGCAATGGTAAATCTACTTGGAATTTGCATCCTCTTCTCCTTTTTACGAGGCATCCCTGCCTCTACTCTTCTGTTTCTTTTATTATACCCTTTTCAGTTGTAATGTCAATCATTACCACTTTTCAACCAAGCATCTAATTCCCTATCATAGCCCTCTTTCTGGGCCAATTCTCTCAGAAATTCCTGATGATGAGTATGGTGGATACCATTGACCAGACTTTCATAGTAAACCTCAAAATAGGGAAGCTTCAGATCTTTAGCCAGTTGCAATTCAGCTGCCACATCGTAGTCAACTCGTCGGAAGTCCATATCTACCAAGCCCTTGTCATCAAACTCTAAAATCATATACTGGGCCCGCAAGTCCTTCCGCAACTGGGCATCTAGAAAGAAAGGTTGCCCAATCGAACCTGGATTGACAATTAATTGTCCACCAGTCCCGTAACGAAGCAACTGCTGGTGAATATGACCATAAACAGCAATATCACAAGGCGGATTGGTCACCAAGCGGTCAAAATCCTCTTGCGCTCCAGTATGAATCAACTCTCGCCCCCAGTTCTTATCAGGCAGATGATGGCTAATTCCTACCGTCAAATCACCAAACTGACGATGAATCTGGAGGGGTTGATTGTGGAGCAGTTCAATTTCTTCTAGGGAAATTTCCTCTAAAACATACTGGCACTGGCGCAAGAGATAGCGTTGACTGGGACGAGTACTATCCAATTCCTTACGGACACCGTGCCACAGACTATCTTCCCAGTTTCCCAAAACTCTAGCCGTAATCGGTAGTTGAGCCAACAAGTCCAAAATCCTTCTACGCCCTGTCCCTGGCATGAGAATATCTCCCAGAAGCCAGTATTCATCCACTCCTAGCTGCCGAGCATCTGCCAAAACAGCCTCCAAGGCGGTGGTATTTCCATGAATATCTGAAAGAAGAGCTATTTTCGTCATATCCATCTCCTCGTTTTTTCTCTTGCAATAAGTATAACATAAAAAGTCACAGCTAGAGAAATCTAGCTTTTTTTGATATACTAGATATAGATATTAGACAAGAGGAAGCGAATGACCCCGAATAAAGAAGATTATCTAAAATGTATTTATGAAATCGGCATAGACCTGCATAAAATTACCAACAAGGAAATTGCTGCCCGCATGCAAGTCTCTCCCCCTGCTGTAACTGAAATGATTAAACGGATGAAGAGCGAAAACCTCATCCTCAAGGACAAGGAATGTGGCTATCTACTGACTGACCTCGGCCTCAAACTAGTCTCTGAGCTCTATCGTAAACACCGCTTGATTGAAGTTTTTCTAGTTCATCATTTAGACTATACTAGTGACCAGATTCATGAAGAAGCTGAGGTATTGGAACATACTGTCTCTGAGCTATTCGTGGAGAGACTAGAAAAATTACTTGGATTCCCCAAGACCTGCCCTCACGGAGGAACTATTCCTGCCAAGGGAGAACTCTTAGTTGAAATCAATAACCTACCACTAGCTGATATCAAAGAGAGTGGATCCTACCGTCTAACTCGGGTGCACGATAGTTTTGACATTCTCCATTATCTGGACAAGCACTCACTTCACATCGGTGATTCGCTCCAAGTCAAGCAGTTTGATGGCTTCAGTAACACCTTTACTATCCTTAGTAAAGACGAGGATTTACAAGTGAATATGGACATTGCAACACAACTCTATGTCGAGAAAATCAACTAATTTCTCAAGTCCCCCAACCAACCCTGAAAGTTTGATTTTCAGGGTTTTATTTCTATCATTTGATTTTGCTTTCATTTAATTGTAGAATATTTGTAAAAAAAAAGAAAGATAGTTTAAACTATGAAAAAATCACTAAAAATTTTTGCTACATCTAAATGGTTTGACCTCTTTGGAGTTGCTCTGGTCGTTGGGATTGCAATTGCATCTGGTTACCTCAACTCCCGTCTCGACAAATTCGTAGACTGGGGCCCATGGACAGCTCTTGTTCCCTTTGGATTGATTTCCGTAACCAACGTTGGGATTTCCATGTTATCCACTCGTTTCACGGGGAAATTAAGCAAATGGGGAAATTACTTTGGTATTGTTAATACCATTTTGTCCGGTGCTATTGATTATATCCTTGGAAATAAGGCGGCCATTATCACCTATCCCGTCACCTTCCTCATTTATACCTTTGCTATTAAGAAATGGGAAGCTTCGCAAGAAGGCAGACCCAACCAAATGAGCCAAAAACAGCTAAAATTGGCGGCCATCATCATTTCAATCATCGCCTTCCTCTTTGCCTTTGTGACAAACTTTATCGGCTATGGAGGAAAGATGAATCTCCTTGCCTATGTAACAACCATTGCCTTTGCACTCTCACTCATTGCCAATGCTTTTAACGCATTGAAACTAACAACTCAGTGGGGCTTTTGGTTGATTTACAATTTCGTTCAGCTGACAAAAGCTGGTATTCAAGGAAATTTTGCCAATATCGGAAAATACATCTTTTATATCCTCAATGCAATCGGAGCTTTATTTGTCTGGAATGATGAAGAAGTAAGATAATAGAAGAAAACTTAAATAAAAAAACAAGTCGACTTAAGAGAATCTCCCTTCTGCTATTTTTATCATTTTACTTGTAACTCCCATTCGTTTGGAGTAGAATGAAGTTAGATAAAAGAGGGAGGTCATCTTATGAAAAAACTCTTTAGAATCCATTTTACAGCAATTGCAGTCATCGATTTGCTGCTATTGGCATTTTTTAACAAAAGACCCGAGACATCTTTGGAGTGGCTCTTGCTATCTGGTTTTATTTTCCTCCTTACTCAAGGACTCCTGTTATTTCGCTTGGTTGTCCGACTCAAACATCAATTCGCTGAGATTTATCCTCAAATCAATAAAAAGATTCGCTTCTACTATTTAGGGGTTCTCTCCATTGATTTTCTATTTTTTGTCCTCTTAGCCTTCATTAGTTCTCAGCGTTTTTACTCTCTTATGCCAATCATCACTGCTTGTCATTCTACTTTATATTATATGACGGCTGACTACCTAAGAGAACACTATCCAGATTTTTACGACAAACATATCTCTTTGTGGGAGTGTCTCTAAGGAAAAGGAGGTTTTATCATGAAAAAAATCATCTCCATCAAAACCATTCAACTCCTTATCATCGATGGAATTATGCTGGCATTTTTGACATTTAAAGGGGGGCTTACTTGGGACTGGATTTTTATTTATAGCGGTTGGCTCATTTTCTTTCATCCTGTGCTATTGACCTATCTTTCAAACCAACTTTGTGACCACTTTGGTCAACTCTATTCCCAGATTAGACCGAGATTCTGGCGTTTCGCCTTACAAATCCTCCTATGGGATATCTTGATGATTCTCTCCTTGATATGTTTAAGTGGTATGCCACTTCTCCTTCAGGGAACTCTCCTAATTCTAGGCCATCTCATCCCTTCCTACCGCATAAGCCAAAGCCTGAAAAGAGATTTCCCCAAGGCCTATCAAGAACCGATTTCATTTTGGAATATTTTATGATAGATAAGAAAGACCAAGCCAGCTGGGCTTGGTCTTTCTTATCTATTTTTAGTATCAAGGATAATGGTGACTGGTCCGTCATTGACCAGCTCAACCTGCATATCCGCTCCAAATATTCCTGTCTGAACAGGCACTTCTTGCGCTAATTTTTGATTGAAAGTATCATAGAAGTCTGATGCCCTATCAGGCTTGGCTGCACCTGTAAAGGCTGGACGATTGCCTTTCTTAGTATCCGCAAAGAGGGTAAACTGAGAAATAGAGAGGATTTCTCCTTCAATATCTTTGACAGACAGGTTCATCTTGCCTTCTGCGTCTGAAAAAATCCGCATATTGACCAGTTTTCTCACAGCATAGTCCAAATCTTCCTCTTGGTCCTCTGGTCCAACACCAACCAGCAATAAGAGTCCCTGATTGATTTTTCCCTGAACCTGACCTTCGATACTCACTTGGGCTTTTGTAACCCGTTGGATAATGATTTTCATAATAGCCTTTCTAGTAAGGGCTAGGGCAATTAACCGTTAGTCCGTTTGACAGAGTAAACTTCTGGCACACTCTTAATCTTGTCCACGACCGTAGTCAGCGTCGAGAGGTTGGCAATGCCGAAGGATACATGGATATTAGCAAACTTCATATCCTTGGTTGGTTGAGCGTTGACTGTTGATATATTCTTGGTTGTGTTTGAAAGAACTTGCAGTACATCATTCAACAGTCCTGTACGGTTGAGACCATAGATATCGATATGAGCTACATACTCCTTATTTGAGTTTGAATACTGATCTTCCCACTCCACATCAAGGAGACGTTGCTCGTAGTTTTCTTGGGCACGCAGGTTCATACAGTCCACACGGTGAATAGCTACACCACGACCCTTGGTAATGTAGCCGACAATATCGTCACCAGGAACAGGATTACAACACTTGGCAATCCGCACTAGGAGACCTGAGGCACCTTCAATGACCACTCCACCCTCATGCTTAACCTTGAGGGTTTCTTTGTTTTCAACCTTGATCTCGCCACCTTTGACAAGCTCTTCTGCTTCCGCCTTGGCCTTAGCACGTTCTTCCTCACGACGTTCCTTTTCAGTCAGACGGTTAAAAACGGTAATAGCACCGATTTCTCCAAAACCAATAGCCGCAAAGAGGGATTCTTCTGTCTTGTAGCTGGTCTTTTGCAGGACTTGGTCCATATGACGCTTGTCCATGAATTTATTTGCCACATAGCCATTTTCTTGGAACTGAGCCATCAGCATTTCACGACCCTTGTTGACAGACAATTCCTTATCTTGATTTTTAAAGAACTGACGGATCTTGTTGCGGGCCTTGCTGGTCTTGACCATATTGAGCCAGTCACGGCTAGGTCCAAAGGAGTTCGGGTTGGTGACAATTTCAACCTGATCCCCTGTCTTGAGCTTAGTTGTCAGAGGAACCATACGGCCATTGACCTTGGCACCCGTCGCTTTTTCACCGACTTTTGTATGGATTTCGTAGGCAAAGTCAATCGGTCCTGAATCTTTTGGAAGGGAACGGACAGCTCCATCTGGGGTAAAGACATAAATCTCCTCAGCCAGATAGTTTTCCTTAACTGAATCGACAAATTCCTTGGCATCATCAGCCTGGTCTTGGAGCTCCATCATCTCCTTGATCCAGTTCATCCCAATAGCTGATTCCTTGCTGTTAACCTGTCCCTTGATGCCCTTCTTATAAGCCCAGTGAGCCGCAACCCCGTACTCAGCCACCTCGTGCATTTCCTTGGTCCGAATCTGGAATTCAATCGGCCCTTTTGGCCCATAGACAGTCGTATGGATAGACTGGTAACCATTGGCCTTACGGTTAGCGATATAGTCTTTAAAGCGACCAGGCATGGGTTTCCAAAGCTCATGCACATAACCAAGCATGGCGTAAACATCACTTTGGGTATCCAAAATACAACGAATGGCAATCAGGTCATAGATTTCCTCAAAGCGTTTTCTCTTATCCTGCATTTTGCGGAAAATCGAGTAAATATGCTTGGGACGACCGTAAATCTTCCCTTTCAAATGACGATCTGTCGTATATTCCTCTAATTTTGTGACTACCTCATCCACCAAGGCTTCACGCTCTCTGCGCTTTTCCTTCATCATATGGGTAATCTTGTAAAACTCTGTCGGATTGAGATAACGGAAAGACAGGTCTTCTAATTCCCATTTGACACTGGAAATCCCCAAACGGTGGGCAAGCGGTGCATAGATTTCCATAGTTTCTTTGGAAATACGCTCCTGCTTATCTTTTCGAAGGTGTTTCAGGGTCCGCATATTGTGCAAGCGGTCGGACAGTTTGACCAAGATAACACGGATGTCCTCAGACATAGCCATGAGCATCTTGCGATGATTTTCCGCTAGCTGTTCTTCATGAGATTTATACTTAACCTTACCGAGCTTGGTAACCCCATCTACGATTACCCGCACATCAGGACCAAACTCTCTTTCCAAATCGTCCAAGGTCGCATCTGTATCTTCTACCACATCATGCAAGAAACCACAAGCTACCGTTACAGCATCCAGCTTGAGCTTGGCTAAAATACCTGCCACTTGGATAGGGTGAATGATATAAGGCTCACCTGATTGGCGGTATTGACCACAATGGCATTCCACCGCATAGACCAAGGCCTTATGGACAAAATGGACATCCTCTTCCGTTAAATATTCTTTGGTTAAAGCGACAACTTCTTCACCTGTTAAATTCACTTCTTTTGGCATCTCTACTCTCCAATTCTTCCTACCATTTTATCACTTTTTTAAGAATATGAAAACTAGAAAAAGAGGATTCTAAAGCTTATTCAAGTTGTTGGGAAGGAGGATAAAAAAAGATTCACACTAAAACAATAAAATTATCTGATTTTCATCTATCTTTTTTGATATAGGCTACACTAAAAGTCAGTGAAATGAAAATACATTCTTCTTTTTTCAATAAATAAGGTTTGATATTTTGGTAATTTTCTAACCTTTTTAGTGTATAATGGTAATATAAACAGTTTTTTTACGATAATTACTGAATTTTCATCTTTCTAGAAAGGCAAATCATATGAAATCACACAAAAGACTGACACTTTTAGCTTTGGCTATTCTTGGCTTATCCAGCCAAGTCGTTTTGGCTGACGATACTAGTCATTCCACTACTACCCCTATGACTAGTTCAACTAGTAGCTCAATAAATACTTCCACTAGCAATTCTACTAGTAGTTCTCAAGCTAGTACAGAAACTTCGTCGAGCACAGCTAGTTCAAGTGAGCAAGAAATCAAAACTTCTCTTTCTACAGACACCAAACCTAATCAACCTATGCAGACTGGCTGGGTAAAAGAAGGGAACAAGTGGACTTTTTATAGTCAAACTGGGGTCAAATTTACAGATACCCTCTATGATGGTTATCTCTTTGATAGCCAGGGATACTTGCTTGAAAACAGCTGGTATCAGATGGGAACTAATTGGTACTATATCAATGGTTCAGGTAAGTATTTATCCAACCAATGGAGCCAAATCAATGGCAAGTGGTATGCTTTTGATGACTACGGTAGAATGCTGGCCAATGTCTGGAAGGGCAATTACTACCTCAAATCCAGCGGTGCCATGGCAGATAAGGAATGGGTCTACGACCAAAGCTACTCTAGTTGGTTTTACCTCAAATCTGGCGGACGCTACGCCCAAAAACAATGGATTGGTTCCTACTATCTTAAATCTGGTGGCTACATGGCCCATAAGGAATGGATTTATGACCCAGACTATCAAGCTTGGTACTATCTTAAAGACGATGGTGTATATGTCACAGGAACCTATTCAGTGGATGGCAAAAACCAGCTCTTCCAAGGAAATGGAAAATGGGTTCGTGAATTAGCACAAGGTTTTCAAAAAGGACATTACTCTAAAACTATTTTTCTAGATCCAGGACATGGTGGTAAGGATCGCGGGGCTTATTACTATGGCATAGCTGAAAAAGAATTGAACCTACAAGTTTATCGTAAGCTACGTAAACGACTAGAAGGACTCGGCTATACCGTTCTAACTTCTCGAGATAGCGATATAGACGTTGATTTTATTACCGAACGTTCTCGTATGGTCAACAAGACCAATGCTGACTTTTTCATCAGCCTTCATTTCAACGCAAAAGGAAATGATACAACCGTTAATCTTGGTATCCAGACCTATTCTTACAAGGATGAACCTGGTTTCCCTAGCAAGATTAACAAGGATTGGCACAACAATCCTGAACGGATGAGTGAAAGTAACCGTCTCGCAGCTGATATTCATTCTTCACTGCTAGCTGAAACTGGAGCCAGAGATGCCGGACTTTTGCAAGCTACCTTTGCTGTTCTACGTGAAACAGCTAAACCAGCTGTTTTGCTAGAGATGGGATATATGGATAATCCAGAAGAAAACAAAAAAATCCGTAGTAGTGAATACCAAGATAAACTGGTTGAAGGGATTGTCAAGGGAATCCAAAAATACTACGCTGGCAATTAAAGCAGTTTAAGCCTCGAACTCACTCGGGGCTTATTTTTCTTATACAAATTGTGTTCTTCTTTCTAGATCTATCTCCTTTTTCAGCTTATTCTCTCCAACTGTGCTATACCTATCTAGGAAAAAAATATTTCAGAATTGCTTGACAATTCTGAAATGTTTTTTTATAATATGTTATACAGTTAGATTTTCTATTTAGGTGATAGAAGGAGAGATAGAAGAACGGAAACCATATTGTAATCTAAATATAATTTAACTCCCTATGATTATCACTTTTTCATTCAAGTAAATATATTTGAATGACATCATTTCACAAAGGAGTATCCTATGAAAAAAATTGTACTAACACTATTAGGAGCTACTGCTCTATCTATTGCCGTTCCAATCAATGCTGCTGAAACCAATACAACAAATAACTTTGAAGGTCCTCGTTATGAGCGTATATATTCTCATCGTTATAGTAAAACAGTAACAAGATACTATAACGATGATGGTTACATCCCACCAACTATCTACTATTCAGAATATAATGATAGTTTCCAGTCAACCTTCAAAGGAACACTTGAAATAGATAGTGTACGAAGATCAAACGGTGGAACTCGTGTCACATACACTGGTACCTTGACTGGATTTTGGAATTAAAAATCCTCAAGATACTTTCTTTTATCCTTTAGTTTATAAGGAGAACACCTATGAAAAAAACTGGTATTTCTATCTTTGCTCTCCTAGTTTTAGGAGTTAGTTGCCTGTTCCTATTCAGCCAGCAAAGCTATAAAAAAACAGTCGTTCAATATTATGCTAACGACCAGAACCTGCCCAATAGGATAACTTATAGTGAGTATAGCGACAAAAGAGAAGCCAACTACGGTGGCACTCTAAACATCACGTCTATCAAACAAGCTAATGACGGAGTTTATGCAACCTATGAAGGGCAATTGACACCTCTCCAATATTGATAAATTGTTAACCAGCCTGTCTTCATCTAGTCATGCTGGTTTTTAAATTCATTCTAAATCCTTACCTATTCTCCCCAACTGTGCTATACTTATCTTAGTACATTCTTTGAGATTGGAGTCAATATGAAAATCCATAAAACCGTCAATCCTGTTGCCTATGAAAATACCTATTACCTAGAAGGTAAAAAACACCTCATCGTTGTCGATCCTGGTAGCCATTGGGAAGCCATTCGTCAAACCATCGAGAACATCAACAAACCAATCTGCGCCATTCTATTGACCCACGCCCATTATGACCATATCATGAGTCTGGACTTGGTGCGCGAAACTTTTGGCAATCCTCCTGTCTATATCGCAGAGAGTGAAGCCAGCTGGCTCTATACTCCTGTCGACAATCTCTCTGGCCTCCCTCGCCACGATGATATGGCAGATGTGGTCGCAAAACCTGCAGAACACACTTTTGTCTTTCACGAAGAATACCAACTGGAGGAATTTCGTTTCACTGTCTTGCCAACACCAGGACATTCTATCGGTGGTGTTTCCCTAGTATTTCCTGATGCTCACCTAGTCTTGACAGGTGATGCCCTGTTCCGCGAAACCATAGGACGGACCGATCTTCCGACTGGTAGCATGGAGCAACTCCTCCATAGTATCAAAAACCAGCTTTTCACCCTACCAAACTACGATGTCTATCCAGGACATGGTCCAGCTACGACCATCGCCCATGAAAAAACCTTTAATCCTTTTTTCTAGCAAAATTTTGATGATAATAAATATCACAATTTATAATAGATTAAAGCTAGAATAATACGTCCTGACTTCTAAATCATTGTTAGAAATTGATTTCAATTTTCCAATCGATTTGTTCAGATTTTATTTTATCTCACTATATTTATACTATTTTAGAATTATAAAAACGCATAATATCAGGTGTGGAAAATAGACTCCATAATATCCATAGGGGATTTACCCACTACAAATATTATAGAGCCTTTTTATTTTATCAAAATGTTACCTATCCGAAAATTATTTTCCGTTTCTATTTATTATAGGTCATCTATCACAAGCTATAATTCTAGCGAATCCACTTGCCTGATTCATCAACTTGATAACCATCTGGGGTACGTTCGTTGACAGCCATCTTACCATTTGACTTGAGATAGTAATCACCTACCCATGTGTTACGAGCGTAACTTCCTTCTGCTGTTAAGTAGTAGTATGATTTGTAGTTACTATCGTAGACCCACTCACCTTTAGCCATCTTACCATTTGATTTCAAATAGTAGCTACCTGACCAAGCATTGCGAGCATAACTACCTTCTGCTGTCAAGTAGTAATATGCTCCATAGTTTTTATCGTAAATCCATTCACTTTTAGCCATCTTACCGTTTGATTTAAGATAGTAATTGCCTACCCAAGTATTACGAGCGTAGCTGCCTTCTGATGTTAGATAGTAATATGAGCCGTAGTTCTTATCGTAAATCCACTCGCTTTTAGCCATGTATCCGCCTGATTTAAGATAATAGTTACCTACCCAAGCGTTTTGAACATAATTTCCTGATGCATTTAGATAGAAGTATGAATTATATTTTTTATCAAAAATCCACTTATTTGTTACTTTTACGCCATTTTGATAATAGGATGATCCTGACCAACCAGATTGTGTTGGTGTTGGTTTCACTGGCTTAGCAGGTTGTGATTGATCAGCTGGAACAGTAGGAACACTTGGTTGCTTGTCGGGCTTAGGTTGCTCACTTGGCTTAACTTCAGGTTTTACTTGCTCAGCTGGTTTTTCAGCAGGGTTCTTAAACAAGAAAACGTAAGTATCGTAGGTTTCGCCAAATAGATTGTATGAATGAGTTTTAGTCTTCTCATCATAGCGATTTGTTTCTTCACTTGGGAATCCTAGATAATAGAGTTCTTCCAGTTTTCTATCCTTAGTTAATGTATAAACCTGGATATCTTCTTTCTTCTCTTTTGATTTGAAATTCAAAGAGATGCCACCGCCTTGGAGAGTTTGATTTGTTCCGTAAATTGGATTTCCATCTTTATTAGGAACTTCATAGAAGATTGTATAAGCTTCGTAGTTCATTCCCTCCAGCTCTGGAACTTTTACTCGAACAAGAGCAGGTCTAAACCTACTATCCATATCTTTATAGTTATCTTTAAATTTTATTTCTTTGCCGTTTTCGAACATCGGTCTATTGAAATTCGAACTGAAAGTGCTTGTTTTTATATGGGATCCTGCATGAAGAAAATCTGGCTCAGCTGTCCACCAACCGTAAGATGTTTTTTCTACATTTTCAGCAGGAAGTGGAACGGCAAGGTCGTTTGTTGTTAGAGTAGGGCGACCTGTTCCGTTATTAAACCAACGTTTTGGCTGATCGTTTCGATAAGGAATCTTTGGCAATCCAGCATTTTCAGCTGGCTTAACTGGTTTAGGCGCGGGTGTTGGTTGAGTAGTATTAGGTTGAGCGGCAACGTTTGGCTGCGGCGCAACATTTTCCTCGGCACGCACCAAAGTTGGCACGGCAACACTAAGAGTGACAGCAGAGAAGGTAACAATACCTAGTTTAGTGAGTTTATTCATAATTTTTCCTCCTCAGGAATATATAATTGCCTTTTTAGGCTTATAAAATGACAAAATCAACTTCCTTTCAAGACCACAAAAGCAAAATTTTGAGCCAACTCATTATCTAAACATTTAATGTCCTTGATAGAAGCCTTAAATGAACGTTCATCCATTAACTGAGCAATACAGCTATCATACTATTACATATCTTAATGATTTTTAAATTTTTTGTTGCCAAAAGCTAGCTATCTCCTTTAGAGATAGGGAACTAAGTGTATCGCGTAACGACCGTTAAACGATACACAAAAAATACCAGTCTAATACAGGTTAAAAACACTGTTAAACTCGCATTTTTTAAATATTCATATTGTTGTTTTGAATGTTTCGTCAAGCGGTCCTTAATCGAAACAAATTTACGGCTTCATTCTACCATTTTTCCCTGTTTTTAGCAATTATTTTCTGTTTTTTTTTGACGATTGTTCGCCACTTTATTACGTTCTAACACTTTATATAGGGTTGATGTAGAAATTTGTTCAGTTTTTGCAATATTACGTATGCTTATATTTGAATGTAGATATTTGTTAAGTATCCGCTCCTCCTTTTCTTTTGAAATCCGTTTTGCTCCTAATCTAACACCATTTTCCTTAGCTTTTCGAAGTCCTTCTTTTGTGCGAAACCTCAGATTTTCCAGCTCATTTTCTGCCACAAATCCTAAAATGATGCAAAGTAACCTGCCGATAAGAGAATCTGTTTCTAGTTTTTCATGCAAACTGACTAGATGAATATTAGATTCATTAAATAGTTCAATAAGTTCTAGCAGCTTAAACATAGATCGAGTCAGTCTATCTAACTTATAGATAGTGAAAGTAACCTCCTTGCCATCTTTCGAAAAGTCAGAGGCCAGTTTTAAGGCTTTTGTAAGTTCAGGACGAGTGTTATTTGCACCAGATTCCTTTTCTATAAAAAGTTTATCGCAATGTTTGAGAGCTTCGATTTGCACTTTCAATCCTAAATCTTGCTTATGAGTAGATACACGGGCGTAGCCTATGTTGATAGTCTTTTGAGTCATAAAAATCCTCCTGTTATCTTGATACAGAGGGATATTTTACTATGAATTTTAAAATAAGAAAAGACCTCAATTTCATAATCCCTATGAACTACACCCCAAAAGCTAGATTGTTCTATCTAACTTTTTAGGGTGTACATAGATAGGGAAGGTATAATTATAGGAGTTTTATCTATCTCTTTGCCTTACCAAATAATCACGCGCTCTTCTGGTGAACGCCACATACCGTCGCCTTCTTTGACATCATAGGTTGTAAAGAAATCATCGAAGTTTGGCACTTGTACATTGACACGGAGTTTGGCTGGCGCGTGCACATCGACGCTAGCCAAGAGTTTCATAAATTCTGGACGACCTTTCATGCGCCAGATGCGACCAAAGTTGTAGAAGAATTCTTCTGCGGAGAAGTATGGTTCTCGCTTAGCTGCTTCAAGAGCTGCAGCGATTCCTCCCAAGTCCGCCACGTTCTCTGACACAGTCAATTTACCATTAATGGTTGCACCATAAGAATCCTGTCCATCAAACTGGTCGATAACTTTTTGTGTTTTCTCCTTGAAGGCAGCATAGTCGCTCTCTGTCCACCAATCTTTGAGGCTACCATTTTCATCAAAGGAAGCTCCGTTGGTATCAAAAGCGTGGGAAATTTCATGGGCAATAACCGCACCAATACCACCGTAGTTAGCAGAAGATGACTGATGCAAGTCATAGAAAGGTGCCTGTAAGATAGCTGCTGGGAAGACAATCAGGTTCTTCTGAGGATTGTAGTAGGCGTTGACCATATGAGCAGGCATGCCCCATTCCTTGTAGTCGACAGGCTGATTCCACTTGCTCCAACTGTGCTTGATTTCCACACGCGCAAAGGCTAGAGCATTGTCAAAAAGACTGACATTTTCATCCACTACCTTGTCCTTGTAGCGTTCTGGCAATTCTTCTGGGTAACCGATATAAGGCTTGATGACATTGAGTTTGACGATGGCCTTGTCACGAGTTTCAGGAGTCAGCCAGTCATTTTTAGCCAAGCGTTCCTTATAGACATCAATCATGGTTGCCACTTTTTTCTCCACGTCTGCCTTGGCTTCTGGAGAGAATTTTTCATGGGCATACCAGAGACCCAAGGCTTGTTTGAAAGGACCTTGCGCTAGTTGATAAGCTGCCTTGACCTTGTCTTTGGCTTCTGGAACTCCTGAAAGCGCACGGCTATAGGCACCTGACAAGACACGGATTTCTTCTGTTAAATAACTGGTTGAAAGATTGACAACACTCAAAATCAAGGTTGCCTTGAGGAGAGGCCAAGCTTCTTCACTATAGAATTGATCTGCTGCTTGCCAGAAACGTTCTTCATCTACAATAACCTTGTCTGGCACTTGTCCAAGAACTGCTTGGAAGAAATCATCTAAGGGTAGGGCAGGCGCAAATTTCTTGAAATCTTCATAAGAATATGGATGGTAGAGTTTAGCATATTCTGAACTTTCTTCATTAGAGAGCACCACTGACGCAACTCGACGGTCCAATTCTAGTCTTTTCTCTAGCAAGTCTTTAATTTCTTCATCAGAGAAATCATAAGCCTTGAGGAGATTTGCGCTGCTTTCTTTCCAAAGAGTCAAGAGCTCTTCGCGCTGAGGATGGTCTTCTGCATAGTAGGTCGTATCTGGCAGGATTGTGCTTGGAGCACTAGCCCAAAGAACATTGATTCTGGCATCCATAAAGTCTGGTGATACACCAAAAGGAAGGAAGTTTGGTTTTCCAGCAAGCTCAAACTCTGCTAGTTTAGCTGTAAAATCCGCAAAAGTCTCCAATTCTTGAAATTCTTTAAGAAGTGGTAAGACAGGAGTGATACCGTCAGCTTCTCTCTTGTCAAAATCACGAACTAGGCGGTGGTATTTGACAAAGTTTGCCAAGATAGCATCCTCAGTCACCTCTTCACCTGTCAACCACTTGTCTGTTGTCGCCAACATCAAGTCTTCAATTTCCTGATCTAAATCAACAAAACCTCCCGTTTGAGATTTATCTGCTGGGATTTCAGCAGTCTTCTGCCATTCTCCATTGATTGCATCATAAAAATCATCTTGATAACGTGTCATCTTGTTCTCACTTTCATTTGTACTTGTTTTTAGCTTAACAAAAATTACCTGGGAATGCAATTAAAAATGAACTGATATTTTCTATTGTTTTTCAGTTATTATTTTAATTTTTTTAAAAATTAACTTGACTTAATTTTTTTTTTAAGGTATATTAAGAGGCAGGAGGAATATAAGTTTATGATACGTATTGAAAACCTCAGTGTCTCCTACAAAGAAACGTTGGCACTTAAGGATATTTCACTAGTGCTCCAAGGACCAACAATTACCGGTATCATTGGTCCAAACGGTGCTGGGAAATCAACATTATTAAAAGGGATGCTGGGAATTATCCCACATCAAGGTCAGGCATTTCTCGATGACAAGGAAGTTAAAAAATCCTTACATCGAATCGCTTATGTCGAACAAAAAATCAATATCGACTACAACTTTCCCATCAAGGTTAAGGAATGTGTCTCGCTAGGACTCTTTCCCTCTATCCCTCTCTTTCGCAGTTTAAATGCTAAACATTGGAAGAAAGTGCAAGAGGCCCTTGAAATCGTCGGTCTAGCTGACTACGCTGAACGTCAAATCAGTCAACTATCTGGAGGTCAGTTCCAGCGGGTCTTGATTGCCAGATGTTTGGTGCAGGAAGCTGACTATATCCTCTTGGATGAACCCTTTGTTGGGATTGACTCTGTCAGTGAGGAAATCATCATGAATACGCTGAGAGATCTGAAAAAAGCTGGGAAGACGGTTCTCATCGTCCACCACGACCTCAGCAAGGTTCCCCACTACTTCGATCAAGTCTTGCTTGTCAATCGAGAAGTGATTGCCTTTGGTCCAACCAAAGAAACCTTTACCGAAGCCAATCTTAAAGAAGCTTACGGTAATCGACTCTTTTTCAGTGGAGGTGACCTATGATTGCAGAATTTATCGATGGATTACAAAAATTCCATTTCCTACAAAATGCCTTGATAACAGCCATTGTCATCGGGGTCGTAGCTGGAGCTGTGGGATGTTTCATCATCCTACGCGGGATGTCACTCATGGGAGATGCCATTTCACATGCTGTCTTGCCAGGTGTAGCCCTCTCCTTTATCTTGGGCCTTGACTTCTTTATCGGAGCCATTGTCTTTGGACTACTAGCTGCTATCATCATTACCTACATCAAGGGAAACTCGATTATCAAAAGCGATACCGCCATCGGCATTACCTTTTCTTCTTTCTTAGCCCTCGGTATCATCTTGATTAGTGTCGCTAAAAGTTCAACTGACCTTTTCCATATCCTTTTTGGTAATATCTTGGCCGTCCAAGATACGGATATGTTTATTACTATGGGTGTAGGAGCAGCCATTCTCTTGTTAATCTGGATTTTCTTCAAGCAACTCTTGATAACTTCCTTTGATGAACTCTTGGCTAAAGCCATGGGAATGCCTGTCAATTTCTATCACTACCTTCTCATGGTACTTCTAACTCTCGTGTCTGTGACAGCCATGCAAAGTGTCGGAACTATCCTGATTGTAGCCATGCTGATCACCCCAGCTGCAACTGCTTATCTGTATGCTAATAGCCTAAAAAGCATGATTTTCCTTTCCTCAACCTTTGGAGCCACAGCTTCAGTTTTGGGGCTCTTTATCGGCTATAGCTTTAACGTTGCGGCAGGTTCTAGTATCGTGCTCACAGCCGCTAGTTTCTTTCTCATTAGCTTCTTTATCGCTCCAAAACAACGATATTTGAAACTGAAAAATAAACATTTGTTAAAATAAGGGGCAAAACCCCAATAAATTGGAGGATCTAATGAAAAAATTAGGTACATTACTCGTTCTCTTTATTTCCGTCATTGCTCTTGTAGCATGTGCTAGCGGAAAAAAAGATGCAGCTTCTGGTCAAAAACTAAAAGTTGTTGCTACAAACTCAATCATCGCTGATATTACTAAAAATATTGCAGGTGACAAGATTGATCTTCACAGTATCGTTCCTGTTGGTCAAGACCCACACGAATACGAACCACTTCCTGAAGACGTTAAGAAAACATCTCAAGCTGATTTGATTTTCTATAACGGGATCAACCTTGAAACAGGTGGCAATGCTTGGTTTACAAAATTGGTAGAAAATGCTAAGAAAACTGAAAACAAAGACTACTTTGCAGTCAGCGAAGGCGTTGATGTTATCTACCTTGAAGGTCAAAACGAAAAAGGCAAAGAAGATCCACACGCTTGGCTTAACCTTGAAAACGGGATTATTTTTGCTAAGAATATCGCAAAACAATTGAGCGCTAAAGACCCTAGCAACAAGGAATTCTACGAAAAAAATCTCAAAGAATATACTGATAAGCTAGACAAACTTGACAAGGAAGCTAAAGAGAAATTTAACAACATCCCTGCTGAGAAGAAATTGATCGTAACCAGCGAAGGATGCTTCAAATACTTCTCTAAAGCCTACGGTGTCCCAAGTGCCTATATCTGGGAAATCAACACTGAAGAAGAAGGAACACCTGACCAAATCAAGACCTTGGTTGAAAAACTTCGCCAAACAAAAGTTCCTTCACTCTTTGTAGAATCAAGTGTGGATGACCGTCCAATGAAGACTGTTTCACAAGACACAAACATCCCAATCTACGCACAAATCTTTACTGACTCTATCGCAGAACAAGGTAAAGAAGGCGATAGCTACTACAACATGATGAAATACAACCTTGACAAGATTGCTGAAGGATTGGCAAAATAAGCCTCTGAAAAACGTCATTCTCTCATGAGCTGGCGTTTTTTTCTATGCCCACATTTCCGGTCAAATCATTGGAAAATTCTAACCGTTTCAGCTAAAATGGAAGAAAAAAGATTGGAGTATCTTATGGTAACTTTTCTCGGAAATCCTGTGAGCTTTACAGGTAAACAACTACAAGTCGGCGACAAGGCACTTGATTTTTCACTCACTACAACAGACCTTTCTAAAAAATCTCTGGCTGATTTTGATGGCAAGAAAAAAGTCTTGAGTGTCGTGCCTTCTATCGATACAGGTATCTGCTCAACTCAAACGCGTCGCTTTAATGAAGAACTGGCTGGACTGGACAATACGGTTGTCTTGACTGTTTCTATGGACCTACCATTTGCCCAAAAACGTTGGTGTGGTGCTGAGGGAATTGAAAATGCCATCATGCTCTCAGACTATTTCGACCATTCCTTTGGACGTGATTATGCCCTCTTAATCAATGAGTGGCACCTATTGGCACGCGCAGTCTTTGTCCTCGATACTGACAATACCATTCGCTACGTTGAATACGTGGACAATATCAACTCTGAACCAAACTTCGAAGCCGCAATTGCAGCTGCTAAAGCCCTATAGAAAAAATCCTCTGTCACAAAGAGTTCCCTACTCTTTGAAACGGAGGATTTTTGTTTACGAGTAAATATAAGTTCAATCAGATAAAAACAACTACCTTACTCTACAGATTTCAAGGCTTCAAGCATATCAACCTTTCTCAGATGATGATTGACGAAGAAACCAAGCAAGGTCAAAATGGTGCTTACTGCTACCACTGGGATTACATAGACTTCCCAGCCTACCTGCGGATAAAAGAGAATAGTCGCAGGCGAAATCATTTGAATCAAAAATTGGTGTAAATAGAAACCAGCTACTAGACCAAGGACGATTCCCACAAGGGACAGCACAATCGTCTCACGGTAAATGTAGAGAGTGACTTCATTATTATGAAAACCGAGAACCTTGATAGTGGAGAGTTCACGGATTCTCTCAGCCACGTTGATATTGGTCAGATTGTAGAGGATAACAATAGCCAACAGAACCGATACGATGACCAAGATGGTCATGGTCTGATTGAGTGAGCTGGCGACGGAGTCAAAGAGTCGAATGGCTGAAGCATTCTGGACAACGCTGGACACCGCAGCTTGATTCATAAGTAAGCCGGCCTGCCTTTCGATACTAGTTGCACTGGTATCCCTTAGCGAGACCAGATAAGTGTTGGCTTGGGGTAGCTGTCCGTAAATTTGCTCATAGCTATCCTGACTCATATAAATAAAGTGACCAACGTAGTTCTCAGCAATGGCAGTGACCTTTAGCTCCTTACCTTCAATTTCTAGACTCTGCCCAACCTTGACATCTGCCAGCTGGGCAAGTTTAGCTGTAATAACGACGCCATCTTTTAATGTCAGCTCCTGCTGATGGTCTTGCAGATGAATAAAGGGAGTCAAATCTTCCTTATCGGTCATCATAAGGGTAATAGTTTGAAGACCAGCCTTGCCTTTGAAATCCTTGTCTAGCGTCTTAGAATAAACTTTCTGGTAGGCTTTAATGTCCTGCCCCTTCAACACTTCTTCTAGATTTGCCTTGTCCTGATTGGTCGCACTAGGGTTTTCAGAGACAATCATCTGATACTGTTGGATTTGTTGAAACTGTCTAGACGGAACTCCTGCTACAGAGGATTGGATTCCCAAACCTGCAAAGAGCAGGGCTACAGAACCTGCCACACCAAAGATCGTCATCAACATCCGCTGCTTATAACGGAAGATATTGCGAGCTGTTACCTTATGAGTAAAACTGAGACAACGCCAGATAAAACTGAGACGCTCCAGTAAGATTTTAGCTCCTTTAACAGGAGGTTTAGGCAGTAAAAGCTGGGCTGCTTCGTCATGAAGTTCCCTACGAGCTACCAAGTAGGCTGGTAACACACTCGCCAACCAACTCAAGACAAGAGCCAGAAAGCTATAGGTCCAATAGAACTGAATCTGGGTTTCTCCCACTACCATACCTTTTGTAATAACACTTGAAATCACACCGGCTAGTAAATAATGTCCAAGTATACTACCTAGAGCTGTTCCGACAGTCCCAGCTACTAGACCATAAAGGAGAAACTTGGCGATAATATCCTTACTGCGATAGCCCAGGGCCTTAAAAATCCCTGCATGAGTTCGCTCTTCATCCACAAAACGAGTCATGGTTGTAAAGGTCACCATAGCTGCTACGGCATAAAGCACTACAGGAAAGATATTGCCCACTGCCCGAATACTGGCTGAAGCATTACTGTACATGAGGTAGCCTTGACCACCTGGCATGGTTTGCCGATTATAGACTTGATACTTGGGCTCAGCTAAATCATCCAAGACTTGCTGATGTTTTTCTAATTTTTCCTTTTCTTGGGCTAGATTTTGTTCAGCCTGCTTTAGTTTATCCTCTTCCTTGCTCAATTCCTGCTTGGCTTGGACAAGTTGAGCACTAGCCTGCTCTCTCTGAGCTTGAGGAAGCAAGGCTAGTTGACTTTCCTGATCCTGTAAACGAGCTTGAGCAGTTGCTAAACGACGCTTGCCTTCCTGCAAATTAGTATCAGCCTTGTCAAGGGTCTCTTGGCCTTTGTCTAGAGACTCTTGTCCTTCTTTTTTCAACACTTGCAGACGTGCCTTGCCATTATCTGACAAAGCTTGTTCTAGGTCTTCCTGATGCTGTTTGGATTTTTCTTCATAAGTTGCTGAAAAAGCATTTAAACCTGACAAATCTTGATATTTTAAACGAGCTATATTGTAGACTTTCTGATCAAACTGACTAGGTAAAATCACCCCATAGGCTGTCAGAGTCCCACTTCCACTTGCTGCGTAGCCCATATCTCGCTGGGAGAGGATTTCAGCTGAATCCACAAAACCAGTAATGGTATAAGTATGGTCTTTTAAAGAGGAATGACCCTCTTCTTTTTCTTTAAAACTAATCTCCTGTCCCACGCTGTATTTGCCTTGCAAATGAGTGGCCAAAGCGATTTCCTTGTCGGACTGAGGAAGTCGTCCCTCTCTTAGCTGAAAGGTTGAAATTCTCTCTGGTTTGGAGTACAGCCGAATGGCATTCTGCCCATTCTCCATAGTCACATCTGTCAAATAGCCAAACTCAACCTCTGCGCCCTGGGTCTGTTCTAGTTCTTCTTGATTTGCTTGATCCAAACCATAGTTAGACATGACTGCCAAATCCAAGGTTTGAGCAGTTGTTAAATAAGCATTAGCTGTCGCCTCCATGTTGGGGCTAGTCACTTTGAGGCCTACTAGGGCTAGAGACCCTAACATCATCAAGGTTAAGATGGATAAAAAACGCCCCTTGGAGGCTGTGAAAGACTGAATTAAGTCCTTCCAATAGGTTTTTCGCTTGATCATGCTAGTACTCCAATGTATCGATATCCTGAGGATGCTGGTTGATCACCACATCCTTGACACTGGCATCGTGCATATGAATCACGCGATCAGCAATGGGAGCCAAAGCTCCATTATGAGTCACGATGATAACAGTCGCTCCCTTTTGACGAGACATGTCTTGAAGAATCTTCAAGACTTGCTTGCCCGTCTGATAATCCAAGGCTCCAGTCGGTTCATCACAAAGGAGAATTTTAGGATTTTTGGCTACCGCGCGTGCAATGGAGACTCGCTGTTGCTCCCCTCCAGAAAGCTGAGCTGGAAAGTTGTTGAGACGATGAGCCAGACCTACATCTGTCAAGACCTGCTCAGGATTCAAGGCATCTGTCACGATTTCAGAAGCCAACTCCACATTTTCCTTAGCTGTCAGATTGGAAACTAGATTATAAAACTGAAAAACAAAACCGACATCATTTCTACGATAATTGGTTCTCTGGTGGGAACTATAGTCTGCAATATTAACACCATCTATCCAGATTTCCCCTTCATCATTGGTATCCATTCCCCCAAGAAGGTTAAGAACCGTTGACTTGCCTGCACCAGACGCACCTAGAATAATAACCAATTCACCCTTTTCAATCTCAAAATTCACATCACGATTGGCCACAATCTCCGTGTCCCCAACCTGATAACGCTTGTAACAATGTTTCATCTCAATATAAGCCATCAGACTCACCCTCTCTCAAACAAATTACTTCCTACTACCATTATAACGCTTTTTCAACTAGTTGGAAACTGCTTACATTCTCAAATCCTTATTAAAAGGCAGTTTCAAATTACTGCCTTTTAATACTCAATGAAAATCAAAGAGCAAACTAGGAAGCTAGCCGCAAGCTGTACTTGAGTACGGTAAGGCGACGCTGACGTGGTTTGAATTTGATTTTAGAAGAGTATAACATCTTCTTAAAAATAAAATTGAACCAGATCACCTTCTGCTGTCGCCACTGAAATACAATCTTTCCCCATGCATTTCACTTCTGCTTTTTCTTGATTCACTTCAACCACACTATTTTCAATACCTGGATAAGAAACTCGCAATTCTCCCCCACTTCTTGATAAAATGGTCAACTGAAAGAGTTTTTTATCCGCCCACCTCATGCTAATTTCAAAATGTCCACGTGCCATTAAGCCTGAAACGGAACCTGTTGACCATGCATCGGGTAGGGCGGCTAGAGGTACCAGATAAGCTGTATGAGACTGGAGCAACATTTCTGCCATGCCACTGCTAGCACCAAAATTACCATCTATCTGAAAAGGAGGGTGGCTACACCAAAGATTTGGCAAGGTGGATGACTTTAACTGCTCTGCTAATAATTTATGGGCTCGGTTGCCATCTCCCAAACGCGCCCAGAGATTGATCTTATTAGCCTTGGACCAACCTGTGCCCCCATCTCCACGATCATTGAGGCTAGCACGCGCCGCTTCAAGATACTCTTGTCCCTTGTAGCTAAAGAGATTGCCAGGATAGAGTCCCACTAGATGGGAAGCGTGCCGATGCTGGGCCTCCTCTTTCTCCTTTTGAAAATACTGCTCTTCCTCCTCATACCACTCCCTGATTCGACCAGATTGAGTGATTTGAAGAGGATTAAGCAAGTCAAACTTCTCCTTGACCTCAGTCAACAAAGACTCATCCAGTCCCAATTCCTGAGCAGCCTGAATAAAATCATGAAATAACTGCCAAATCAGAGATTGGTCATAGGTATTGCCAATCGAAATCGGCCCATGTTCTGGAGAATAAGACGGAGAAGAGACCCAACGCTGCGCCTGCTGATCCTCATGTAAAAAACCATTCCAAAAACGAACCGTTTCCCTCAACATGGGATAAATTTTCTCCCTGAGATAGTCTTGGTCCCTATAAAATGAATAGGCTTCATAAACAGTTTGCATCATCCACGCATTGGCAGCTGGTGACCAACCCCAATAGTAATCCCAACCAGGTGCCGTCCAACCAAAGGGAGTCGCTTGAGTATGAACCAACCAACCATTCTCCTCACCTTTCTGAGAGACGATTCCTGCATACCTTGTAGCCGCTAGACGACCATAGACACGCAAATCATCTATATAGTTGATGACCGGAAAGGCCGTCTCTAGAAGATTAGTAACATAGGCTGGCCAATAATTCATCTGCAGGTTGATATTCAGGTGATAGTCCGAATTCCAAGGAGGATTGTCGACCGCATTCCAGACCCCTTGCAGGTTAGCTGGTAGAGCATCTGGACAATCTCTGGAAGAGCTGATCAATAAATACCGTCCATACTGGAAGAACAACTCCTCCAAAGCCTGCCCCTCTTGTGGCTTATAATTTTTTAACAAATCATCTGTAGTGGATGCATCAATCTCAGCTCCCAAATCCAATTGAACACGCTGGAATAAGGCTTGGTAGTCCTCAATATGCCTTGATTTCAATTGGGCATAGCCCTTTTCTTTAGCTATCTCCACTAAGTCCTTTACCTGTTGCTCTAAATCTATTTTCTTGCGATAATTACTAGCAGGATTTTGGGCAAAATCAGTCTTAGCAGCCAAGAAAAGATTGGCATAACTGGCTCCTGATATCTGAACCTTATCTGACCAAACTCTAATATCCCCATCTGTTTCCCAAGCTAGACAACTAGCAAACTGCAGGTCATTGTCCTTAACTCTTCCCTTCATCAAGATATGAAAATCAGTAATATCCAACTTGCATTCCTTGTAATCAGATTTTTCCTGTTCATACTTTCCGTCAGAAGCTAAATCGCGGGTCAAGGACAGTTCCATAGTAAAATCTATAGTTTCCAACCCTTCCTTAGTAAAACGTTGAACCAAGAGATTATCTGGAAAACTCGCAAAAGCTTCACGTTCAAATTTCGTTCCCTTATAGACATAAGAAGTCGTCGCAAGCGCCTTGCTGATATTAAGCTGTCTCTGGTAATCCGTCACCTGAGACAAAGTCTTGCCTTGCTTGCTAAACTCAATATGAATATCCCCAAAAGACAGATAGGTCCCATATTGACTCGTTTTGGGCCCGACCAGGTGATGTTCAGCCAGTTCCTTAGCAGTATTGTAGTCTCTCTTCTCCAAAGCCTGCCGAATCTTACCTAAAAAAACATACTGATCCTGAAGATTTCCACCCTGATAATCTGAACTATCAGGAAGTGGACCACCAGACCAGAGACTTTTTTCATTGAATTGAATCCGCTCAGCCCCTATAAGGCCAAATACTTTTGCCCCTAAAGAACCATTGCCTATTGGTAAAGCTTCTTCTTCCCAACCCTTATATGTTGTTGATGCTGGTTGCTTGTAGGCCAATACATAATCTTGTTTTTTATTCCTTATCATACTACCATACTAACATAAAAAGTCTAGAAATCAATTCTAGACTTACAATTTTTTATTTTCCAAGGTAGTATTCAGAAACAACGTTCAATTTTTCGTCGAATTCGAATACCAATGGTGGGAAGTTAGGGATTTCCACGTCCATGATTTCGTCATCTGACAAACCTTTGATGTGTTTTACAAGGGCACGGATTGAGTTACCGTGAGCTCCTACGAATACGTTTTTACCATCTTTAAGAGCTGGAGCGATTTTATCTTCCCAGAATGGAAGGGCACGTTCCAAAGTCACTTTCAAGTTTTCAGCATCTGGGATAACTGAGTCGTCAAGTGAAGCGTAACGACGGTCAGTATGAGCTGAGTGCTCATCATCACGATCCATGTTTGGAGGCAATACATCGTATGAACGACGCCAGATGTGAACTTGCTCATCACCAAATTGTTCAGCAGCTTCAGCTTTGTTTTTACCAGTCAAACCACCGTAGTGACGTTCGTTCAAACGCCATGATTTTTCAACTGGAACCCACAATTGGTCAGAAGCTTCAAGAGCCAAGTTAGTTGTTTTGATCGCACGTTTCAATACTGAAGTATAAGCTTGGTCAAATTCGATACCAGCTTCTTTGATCAATTTACCAGCGTCAATCGCTTGTTGTGTACCTTTTTCAGACAAATCAACATCAGCCCAACCAGTGAAAAGGTTAGCTTTGTTCCATTCAGACTCACCGTGGCGAGCAAAAACCAATTTTACCATTAGATGGATTCTCCTTTAAATTTTCCGAGGTTTCCCCTCGTTTATCTATTCTATTTTACACAATTTTTCACAAAAAAGCTAGTCAAAACCAAAAAGGAAAGGACTGTTTGGCAATCCTTTTCCTTCTTAATATCATACAACAACCTTACTTCTCTTCAAATCCTTCTGCGACTGCGTCCGCAAAGTTTTCTTCTACGATGCTTGCACAGTGGTCACAGATGACTGCGTGGTAGCTGCGTTCTGCTGTTGTTGGGTCGATACGACGGCAACGGTCACATACTTCACCTGCAGCGCGTTCAACTGTAAAGGCTACATCTTCGAAGCTAACGGCAGCTTCTGGAGCTGGTCCTTCTGCGATGGTCAAGTCTGACACGATCAAAAGTTGAGCCACATTGCTGTTTACTGCTTCGAGTAGAGTTTTCACAACTTCATTTGGATAAACTGTCAAGTGTGCTTCAAGTGATTTACCGATTACTTTTGCATTACGAGCTTCTTCCAAGGCTTTTTGAGCTTGTCCACGGAAGTCCATGAAGGCAGCCCATGTATCCAAGATTTCTTCTTGATTAGCAAATGTCTCTGCTTCTGGTAATTCTGACAATTGAACAAAATCTTCTGCTTCAAACTCAAGGTATGACCAGATTTCCTCTGCTGTGTGAGGAAGGATTGGAGTCAAGAGTTTGGTGATTTTCACAAGAATGTCATAGAAAACAGTCTGCATCTGACGGCGTTCCAATGATTTAGCACCTTCGATGTAGACAACATCTTTAGCAAAATCAAGGTAGAAGGCTGATAAATCAACGTTGATAAAGTTCACCAAGGCCTTGTAGATTGTCAAGAATTCAAAGTTTGCGTAAGCATCACGAATGGTCTTAACAAGCTGGTTAAAGCGAATCGTCATGTACTTATCAACTGAACGAAGCTCATCGTAAGCTACTGCATCCTCAGCTGGGTTAAAGTCAGATGTATTAGCAATCAAGAAACGAAGAGTGTTACGGATTTTACGGTAAGATTCCGATACTTGGCTAAGGATATCCATTGAGATACGAACGTCATTGCTAGTATCTACACTTGTTACCCAAAGACGAAGAATTTCAGCGCCAAATTGTTTCTCAACATCGCTAGGCAAAATAGTATTTCCAAGAGATTTAGACATCTTCTCATCTTTACCATCAAGGGTAAAACCTTGTGACAAGATTTGTTTGTAAGGTGCTACGCCATGGTTGGCAACAGATGTAATGAGTGATGAGTTGAACCAACCACGGTATTGGTCAGAACCTTCAAGGTAAAGGTCAGCTGGATAAGTCAGATTTGGACGATTTACCAAAACACCATTCCATGATGAACCTGAGTCAAACCATACATCCATAATATCTGTTTCTTTCTTGAACTCCCCATTTGGAGAACCTGGATGAGTAAATCCTTCTGGCAAGAGGTCTTTGGCATCACGTTCCCACCAAATGCTTGAACCATGTACTTCAAAGAGTTGAGCCACATGTTCGATAGTCTCAGCTGTCATGATAGCTGTACCGTCTTCTGCATAGAAGATTGGAAGTGGAACACCCCAAGCACGTTGACGAGAGATAACCCAGTCACCACGGTCACGAATCATATTATATAGACGTACTTTACCCCATTCTGTATGGAATTTAACTTTATCAATAGCATCCAAGATTTTTTGGCGGAATTTAGAAACTGAGGCAAACCATTGTGGTACTGCACGCCAGATGATTGGTTTCTTGGTACGCCAGTCAAATGGATATGAGTGAGAGATTTCTTCTTGGGCAAGAAGGAGGTTACCAAGTTTCTCGATAACAGTTGGAACCACTTTGTCGTAGAATTGGCCTTCAAACTCAGGACCAGCATTCTTCATCATGATACCACGTTCGTCAACAGTCACTGCGACTTCAAGACCATTAGCAATACCAACATTGTAGTCGTCCTCACCAAAACCGGGGGCTGTATGGACAATACCAGTACCAGAGTCAGTTGTAACGTGGTCACCAAGGATCACCAATTCATCTACAGCTGTATCCCATGGATGTTCTGTTACGATGTGATTCAATTCTTGACCACGGTAAGTTGCCAACACTTGAACATCAGCCCAGCCAAATTTCTCAGACAAGCTAGTCAACAATTCTGCAGCAACGACAAACTTACGAGTTTCACCAGCAGGTTGAACCAAGACGTAATCAATATCCGCTCCAACAGTCAAACCACGAGAAGCTGTGATGGTAAATGGAGTAGTTGTCCAGACAACGATGTAAGTATCTGTATCAAGAACACCTTTGCCATCTTTTACCTTATTGGCATAGTAAAGGGAAGTTGAAACCAAGTCATGGTATTCAATCTCTGCTTCAGCAAGGGCAGACTCAGATGACCAAGACCAGTAAACTGGTTTTGCACCACGGTAGATATAGCCTTTATTAGCCATCTCACCAAATACACGGATTTGGGCTGCTTCATAGTCTGGAGTTAAAGTCACATATAAATTTTCCCAGTCACCTGACATCCCCAAGCGCTTGAAATCATCACGTTGTTTATAAACTTGAGAAAGAGCGTACTCACGACAAAGTTTCAAGTACTCAACCAAGTCCATTTCTTTGCGTTTAACGCCTTGCTTTGCCAAAACCTGCTCGATTGGCAGACCATGAGTATCCCAACCTGGGATATAAGGTGCGTTAAAACCTGACATAGATTTTGAGCGAACAATGATATCTTTTGAGATATGATTCATGGCATGTCCAACGTGGATATTTCCGTTTGCGTATGGAGGGCCATCATGCAAGACAAAATGAGGTTTCCCTTCATTTAGTTCTTGACGACGTTGGTAAAGTTTTGCATCTTCCCATTCCTTTTGCCAAACTGGCTCTTTGGTAGGAAGGCCTGCACGCATTGGGAAAGCTGTTTTCCCAAGATTAAGGGTATCTTTGAGTTTCATGGTATCTCCTTTATAAATAATAACAAATTAAAAACCACGACTTCCAAAAAGGACGAAAATCGTGGTACCACCTTTATTCGAAAAAAGACTCAGCTTTTTTCCTCTTATCCCGTAACGTGGGGAACGTCAAATCTTACTAGCTTCAGATTTGAGTTTTTGAGAGGATAATCTTATCGTTAGGGAATGCAGGACTCACACCATCTCCTGCTCGCTGGAAATATAAGGATAAGATATTGTTCTCAGAATATTTCTTATAAAATTGTAACAGATTCTTGCGGTGCCGCAAAACCTGGTTCTGAGTTTACAGCTTCAGTAGCTGGTGTTGGTCCTGGATAATGGCTTGGAGCTACTTCTGGCTCTTCATACATTGGACCAACTGGATGAGCTGGACTTTCTTCAACAACCGGAGCTGGTGAAACCACTTGTTCCTGCTCAGCTCTTGCTTCGGCTTCTGCAAGTTCCTTATTAGCCGCTTCGATACGCGCTTGCAACTCTGCCATTTCCTCGGGAGAAAACTGGCGAGTAATATCAATTGGTTCTTCCTCTGGATGTTGTTGCAAGACAGAGTCACCTAAGACTTCGCTGACCACTTCTTTGAAGGCCTCATCACTTGTCTGAAGATAAGTCGCTGTTGGGCGAAGAATATCTTCCCAATCTGAAGATTCAACAATTGCTAACTGGCTCTCAATTGTAGATTTAAGACGTTGATGGAAGACACGACTCTTGTTCTTCAATTCTTCTGTTTCAACAGCAACTTTCTTAGCATTATCCGTTGCTTGACGAAGAATTTCATTTGCCTTGTACTTAGCTTCTTCCAACAAACGTTGGGCATCTTGCTCTGCTTGTTGGATAATATTGTTTGAACGTTCCGTTGCAGCTTGTTTTACTCGCTCTGCTGTATCTTGTGCAATCAATACAGATTGACTCAATGAATCTTTCATCTCATCAAAGTAAGACAAACGCTCTTCCAAGCTTTTAATATGTAATGCCTTATCATGATTAGAGCGAACCAAATCTTCATAATCACGGACTACAATATCTAAAAATTCATCTACTTCTTCTTGATCAAACCCTCTGAAGCGTGTGCTAAAAGTTTTATCTTTGATTTCTAACGATGTAATTGGCATATTTTTCCTCACTTACTTAATAACAATTGGACCGTTAATTTCTTTTTATCTTTTTTTGTTTGCCCATTATCCCTAACGAGTTTCAATCGACCAAATTTCCTTACACTAATCAGATCACCAACTTGAACTGCATAATCTGATTTTTCAACTAAATGGTAATTCACTTGGACTGCCTGTTTTTCAATTAACTGACTTGCCTGATTTCTAGACAGCTTGAAGACACCTGCTAGAAAAACATCTAATCTAGAACTAGCAATACAAATATCTAATTCTTGATAATCTTCTACTGTAGCAATTCTCTCAGTAAAATCCCGTTCTTCTAGACGAACCGGTAAACAAGCAATTTTCGTAATGCCGTCTTGAAAAAGGAGCATAAACTGTCGATTAATGATAATCTGTGCTCTCTCTTCGTTGACTAAGATATCACCAAATAGCTTCCTATCGATTCCTAGCTGATTTAAAACAGTTCCTAATATTTTTGCATGCGTTAAGCGTTCAAACTTATTAGGATAGACAATTTCTTGCAAGGATAGTTCAAAATCAGAAAATTCCGGCTCAAAATAATCAGGATACAGGAGTACCCGTACATATTCAGTTTCAAGAAACTGCCGACTGCTCATGTAGGAGATGCCGTTGGTTGATGCTAGCACCTTTAAAATCTTTTCTTGGTGGGGATTTACAAAGGGTGTTAAAAAAGGAGAATAAGAATCTTCTACCTTTTTTATCCATTCTACTCCCTTATCAATAAAAGACGAATCATTCTTAGAAAAGTGTTGATAAATCATCTTGTTCATAGAAAGATCACTAAAAGTCGAATCAACTGCTCCCCTAGGAAGTGAACTAGTAATACCGCAATCCAGACAGACAAGTCAAGACCTGCAATCTGGAGGGGTAAACGTTGCAAGGGAGCTACTATCGGTTTCACTAAACTAATAATCAAGCGTCCAAGACGTGATTCATAAGCATTGGGAAACCAAGACATCAGAGCAAACACGATTAAAATCAGTGAATAGATATCCACTGCATTTTGAACAAAACGAATGAGAAAGATCATTATCTCACTCTCGTACGTTTCATATCAAAGCCAAATTCACCATTTTGTGATTCATCTGGAATTTTGATGTCTTCAATATTGACGACAACATCAACTGGTGTCAGCAGGTACATAGTAGATGCTACCTTTTTCATGTTACCAGCTAAAACGTGGCGCGCCCCATCCAGATAGTCCAAACAACGACGAGCTTGAACTTCTGTCATATATTGAAAATCAATCAAAATACTTTCGTTACCAGCTAATAAATCAACAATATCTGTGGCATCTTCGTATTTACGTGGATAACGAACATCAATTGTCACCTTATCAGTAGAACGTTGACTTTGCATAGCCAACTCTTGTTGACGGGCATGAAGACGAGTGATGTTTTTATCTTTTGATGGCGTGCTACCAGCTTGTTGAGGCAACTCTTGAACAGAAGGGACTGGTGTCACAATCGGCTCTTCAGCTTTAGGCTGATATGCAGCACCAACATCTTCTCCATCTTCTGTAAAATAATCTATAAATTTATCAAATCTATCTTTTAAAGACATATTTCTTTCCTATTTAAAAAATGCTGTACCAATTCTGACAAATGTTGAGCCAAATTCAATCGCTTCCTTGTAGTCACGACTCATACCCATACTCAAGTCCATCATTGGCATATTGGGAATTTGTTTTTCTCTAATTTCTAGTTGCAAATCCTGCGTAGCTTTAAAAATCTCTTTCAACTCATCACTACTAGCTTCAAAAGGAGCCATGGTCATCAAGCCGACGTATTCGATTTTATCTAAGGTGGCCAATTCTGGCAAGAGCTCCAATAGTTCTTCCCTTGAAAAACCATGTTTGCTCTCTTCCCTTGAGATATTTACTTGTAAGAAACACTTAACAACTCGGTCACTTCTTTTTTGAATTTCCTCTGCTAGCTTTAATGAATCCAAAGCGTGGAAATAATCAACATACTGAATGACATCTTTGACCTTGCGTCTTTGCAAGGTTCCAATCAAATGCCAGGTAATATTTCTATCTTTTAAAGCTTCATATTTCTCAAGAAATTTATCCACACGATTTTCACCAATATGATGCACACCTAGCGGAAGCAAAGCCTCCGCTGTCGGTACGTCTACATATTTTGTAACAGCAACAACCGAAACAGAATTGGCTTCTCTTCCTGACTGCTGACTTGCATCTTTTATTTGTTGAAAAACACGTTCTGTATTTTCTTTCAAATTCATTTACTTAACGATTTTTGAAAAATGGAGGAGTGTCTAATTCATCCTCATCGTGTAAAGATGGTGCTTCAAAACGTTCAACTGGTGATACAACTGAATCAGTCGGACGAACAATTGTCTCACGACGCAAGTCCCAATCACCAAATGCTGAAGTTTGAGAAGTTTCTGTACGGCGAGGTGCTGGACTTGGAATTTCTGCAGTTTCAGCCATATCAAAGTGACGATTATGATTGTGTGCATGACTAGGACTTACTTGTTCATGACGAACTGCTTGTCTTGGTGCATGTCCAACAACTTTTTCAACACGATCTTGACGAACACCAGTTGCAACGACTGTAACACGGATTTCATCTTTCATGTTTTCATCGATTGATGTTCCGAGCCAGATATTTACTCCTTGACCAGCTGCTTGGTTGACGATCTCTGAAGCTTCTTCTGCCTCAATCAAAGTCAAGTCGAGACCACCAGTAACGTTGACGATAACATCCTCAGCACCGTCAATAGTTGTTTCAAGAAGTGGTGAGTAGATTGCCTTACGAGCTGCTTCTACCACACGTTCTTCACCACTACCGATACCGATACCCATTAGGGCGTTTCCTTTATTTGCCATAACTGTTTTCACATCGGCAAAGTCAAGGTTAATCAAACCAGGATTTGTGATCAAGTCAGTAATCCCTTGAACACCTTGGCGAAGTACGTTATCTGCTTCGCTAAGAGCTTCAAGAAGTGGAGTTTTCTTATCAACAATTTCAAGCAAGTTGTTGTTTGAAATAATCAATAGAGTATCTACATGTTCGCGAAGTTGGTTGATTCCTTCCACAGCGTACTGACCACGTTTGCTTCCTTCAAAACCGAAAGGACGTGTCACAACACCAACTGTAAGAGCACCCAAATCTTTAGCAATACGGGCAATAACAGGAGCAGCACCAGTACCTGAGCCGCCTCCCATACCTGCAGTAATGAAGACCATATCTGCTCCAGTAATAGCTTGAGTCAAGGCTTCTTCGCTTTCTTCAGCAGCCTTTTGACCAACTTCAGGTCGACCGCCAGCACCCAAACCACGAGTCAATTTAGGGCCTAACTGAATTACAGTCTCAGCTTTTGTACTACTCAAAGCTTGTACATCTGTGTTTGCTGCGATAAATTCTACGCCTGCAACACCTTCGTCAACCATGCGGTTAATGGCGTTACCACCACCTCCACCAACACCGATTACTTTAATAACTGCACCTTGAGCTGCTGCTGTATCAAATGAAAATGTCATAGTTTATTTTTCCTCTTTTATTCATCAAACATGCTTCCGATTAAGCCACGGAAACGATCTGCGATTTTTGGTTTATTTTGAGAAGATACTTTATCTTCTTTCGGAGCAACTACGTTCGTAGAAGCTGATTGCTCTACCTCAGTATTTTGAACTGGTTGAATAGGGGTAGGTTGTGCTACTTGCGTAACGCGTTGAATCATCCCACCAAAATTAATTGGTTGGTGACGCAAAGTATCCTCACCCTTGACTGCTCGTTGTGCTAATAAATGCACCTCAGTCAATTGACCAGCAAATTCAGACAAGCTAATCACATGCGCAAAGGCTGGATTGCGAATACCAACTTGGTTTGGAACATAGAGTTTGACACCAACGCCAAAGACTTCCTGTGCAAGTTCTACAATACCTGGTAAAATAGCATTTCCACCAATCAGAACAATCCCGCCAGGAAGATCCAACAAATGTCTTCTTTCCAACTCTTGTTTGATTTGTTCAAAAATGTGCTTAATGCGGGCTGAAATAATCTCTGCTAGGTAGCTTTCTGTAACTTCTACAGGTTCTACTTCACCAATTACTTCAACTTGGAAGGTTTCATTGCTTGCAAGTGATGGGTAGGCTTCACCATAATTCAATTTCAATCCTTCAGCTAATTTCTGTGAAGTCTTCAAGACTTTAGAGATATCTTTTGTGACATAATCTCCACCTTCTTGAAGAATATTTGTAAACTGGAGTTCTTGGTTACGGATTGTAGCAACAGTTGTTTGACCTGCTCCCATATCAATCACAGTAGCTCCAAATTCACGCTCTCCTTCGTTCAAGACTGAACGAACCAAAGCCAATGGTGAAATAATAATATTTTCAACTTGAACACCTGAGCGCTCAACTGTCTTGCGTAAATTGTGAAGAATAGTACGTGGACCTGTGTAAAGTAAGCCACGCATTTCAAGACGAACCCCCATCATCCCACGTGGGTCACGAATACCTTGGAAACCATCTACGATAAATTCTTCTGGAATAAAAGTAATGACTTCACGATCTGGTGTCATACTCTTTGTCAAAGCTGATTTGACAACATTTTCGACATCTTGATCTGTAATTTCTTTTGTATCAGATGTAACTGGAATCATTCCTTGAGTTGGTTCTACTTGCAAAAGATTTCCAGGCAAACCAACATTCACTGATTTGATTGAAATGCCAGCTTTCTCTTCTGCTTGGGAAATAGCTGACTTGATAGCTGCTGCTGCTGCTTCAATATCAACGATAATCCCATCCTTTACACCTTTACTCTTGGCATTACTTACACCAATTACATTAAGTTCACCATTTCTAAGTTCGGCAACCAATACTTTAATCGAATTAGTTCCGATATCTAAGCCTGTAAAAAAACCATCTCTAGCCATTACATCGCATCCTCTCTCTTCCAAGTTTCAAACTTCTATTCAAAATAGCTAAAATAGGGCATAGCTATTCACAGAATATTATAACACAAAAAATCCAATCGTGCTTAGTTTTTCCTAAATTTACTTACCATTTTTTCACATTCGTTCCTTAGATTTTTTTATTTTCCAAACAAGCTATAAAAAATCAGATTTATGAAAAAAAGAAAGCTTAAAATCAAGCTTTCTTTGCAATCATTTTTTCTGCTTCTTGTTCTAAAAATTGTTCTAAGATTTTCTTAGTCAAAGTTATTGCAGCAGACAAGGCTATAGAAACAATCAAATAATTAGCTACTAAGCCGTGATCTCCAACCAATGGCGGTTTTGTCAAGAATCCGTAATCTCCACCTGTTACTAAATTAACCACAAAAATCAAGGCATTTAGTGCAAAGGTCATGAGAAAAATTCCCTTCACATCCAGCAATCGCGCATTATACTGTCTCAATAGATAAACTAGAGAGTTCCCCAAGAGAGCTAAGTGACCAAAGATAAAAGATAAAATCGCAATATGTGGGAAAGGATAGGCATCTGGCACTGGATAAACAAAGGCTGCTAGTGTCCCAAATGTCCCCAATAATGCAAAGTATTGCTTATATTTGGACTGACCAGGAAGCAAGAGCACCACAAACATAGCCATACGGCAATGGTAAAAAGGTAGGCTTTCTGACAACGGCATATGATTGACCCAGTACCAACCATAAAGGAGGATCAACTGAACAGCCTGCAAGATTTGGAAAAATCGTTGGCAAACCTTCTTTTCACGATAACGATAGGCTGTAAAAAATGTTAATGCTAAGAGCGTAAATAGGCTAACATACCAAAAAAGGTCAAATTTAGGCGGCTCGGTTGCCTGAGTCGTAAAGAAAATATCCCATAAATTCATCTAGTCTTCCTCATGATTCAAAATTTTCCTGCATTTTATTATACCATGCTATTTGTCAAAAATGAATTTAGAAATACGATAATCATCTTTTTAATCAAGATATTGCTCCCTCTGACCTTGATAAACCTGCCAAAGAATCTCTATTTGCTCCTTGGTAATGCGTTTTTCAGATAAGGCTGGCAGTTGATCAATGGCAAAAAATTGAAGGTCAGCAATTTCTTGATTTTTTTGGAATTGTCCATCAAGAAGCTTACATTCAAAAACAAACTTTGCATATTGCTTGCTCTGTAGTTGGAAACGATTGGTATCAAAAACAGCTAGTAGTCTTTCTACTTTAGCTTCAAAACCGGTTTCTTCTTCAATTTCCTTGAGAATATTTTCTGTTGGAGAATAGCCGACTTCACCAAAGCCACCTGGCAAAGCCCAATCATTCTCTCCTTGTCCCCTAACCAGACAAATCTTTTCGTCCTCAACAATCCAAGCACGGACGTCCATTAACGGAGTCGCATAAGCAGAAGTTGGCTTCAAGACTTCTGCCACTTCTTCGGCATCAAGGTCTGATGCCTGATTCAACATTTCAGATAAAAGGCCTCGCAAGTCTTCGTAGCGCTCACGGTCGAAAGGATCTTTTGTAAAGGTTAATCCAGTATCTGTAAGGGCAATCATTCTTTGAAGATACTTGGCAAAATCACTAGCATTCATTTTCTAAACTTTCTACCAGCTTGGCTAGATTCATGGAGTTAGAACCCTTGAGCAAGATTTGATCATTAGCTCCTAGACTTTCCTTGACCTGCTTAACTAGGTCTTCAAATTGGTCTTGGTCTTCTGCTTTCTTGAAGTAGTAAACGTGGCCAATTGGGAACATTTGACTGGCCAGTTGAGCCAATTCAGCAATGTCTTCTCCGTAGAAAATTGCGGTATCAAGCACATCTGGTGAGAGGCTCAAAATCATCTGGTTATGGAGCTGAACAGACTGGTCACCGAGTTCCTTCATGTCCGCCAAGACAGCGATTTTCTTGCCACCTTCGTTGGCTGGAATAGCCGAAAAAGTCTCTAAAATCAACTTCATAGCAGTTGGATTGGCATTGTAAACATCTGATAGGATATCTGCTCCATTGGCTGCTTTCTTCCACTCAGTACGGTTACGCGTCAATTCAAGACCTTGGAAGGACTGACGAATTTGCTCCTCTGACACTCCTTCTTGCAGGGCAACATAGGATGCAATCATGGCATTGGTGGCATTGTACTTGCCAGTCACTGGCAAATCAAGGGCTTGCTCCAAGAAATTGGCCTTAAAGGTCAAGCTATCCTTACGCTCAACCAAGTCGGTAATTTCCAACTCTGCTCTTTGTCCAAAACGAACTACCTTTTTATCAGTTGGCAAGTAGTCCTCTACAATCGGATCTGCTGGTGCCAAGAGCAAGGAATTCGAAGACATCCCGTCTGCAATTTGCATTTTTCCTTTAGCAATTTCAGAACGATCTTTGAAAAAGGCCAAATGGGCTTCTCCAACCAAGGTCACGATTGCTGTTTTTGGATGAGCCAATTCTGACAAGAAATGAATATCTCCCAAGTGATCCTGTCCCATCTCCAAGACCAACTTTTCTGTTCCTTCAGGCATATGGAGAACCGTGTAAGGAAGACCAATCTCATTATTGTAGTTGCCTTGTGTTTTGTAGGTTTTGTAAGTTGTTGATAGCAAGTGAGCTAACATATCCTTGGTCGTTGTCTTGCCATTTGAACCCGTAACCGCAAAGACATCAACAGCTGTTTTTTCAAGATAGTAGGCTGCTAGTTGCTGAAAGGCAGTTAGAACATCATCTACTAGAATGTAAGGATGATTTGCGACCTTTTTCTCAGACAAAGTTACTGCTGCACCATTTTCAAAGGCTGTTTCGATAAAGTCATGACCGTCACGCGCACCTTTGAGGGGGACAAATAAATCTCCTGCCGCAATCAAACGACTATCAAACTCAGCATTTTCCAACTGAGCATCCTCAAAGATGCTGATATCATTTTTAGCTCCTACAACTTGAGCCACTTCATAGATTGTTAATTTCATTTCTACTCCTTTAAAAAGGGTCGAAGCTCGAGAACTCTAGTCACCTTGCAGTGATGGTTCTGGCTTCTACCCCCTCTTTCATTTTATAGCAAATGCGCTTCGCGCTTGTCAAAACTTTCCTTGGCAAGGTCAACCAATCGCTCGATTAAGTCTGGATAGCTGATTCCCATATTGTCCCAAAGTAGTGGGTACATAGACCACTGGGTGAAACCTGGCATGGTATTGAGCTCGTTTAGGAAAATCTCTCCCTTATCTGTATAGAAGAAATCGCAACGAGATAGACCGAGGCCACCAATGGCACGGAAGGCAGTTTCTGCATTTTGACGCATGACAGCTACCACATCATCACTGATTTTAGCTGGGATATCCATGGTAATCTTGTTGTCAATATACTTGGCATCGTAGTCATAAAAGGCAACATCCTTGACTACTTCTCCTGGTAGCGTACTCTTGACATCGTAGTTGCCCAAGAGACCAACCTCGATTTCACGAGCATTTACCCCTTGCTCTACCAAGACACGGCTGTCATATTGGAAGGCAAGTTTCAAAGCTTGACGGAGTTCCTCTTGATTTTCAGACTTAGAAATACCGACACTTGACCCCATGTTTGATGGTTTTGTGAAGACTGGATAAGTCAATTTTTCTTCAACTTCGGTGATTTTAGAAGTCACATCATCGCCTTCAACGATGGCCACATAAGGAACTTGGGCAATCCCGACAGATTCTAAGACACGCTTGGTCGTGATTTTATCCATGGCAAGACTTGATGACAAGATGTTGCAACCAACGTAAGGCATTTTCAAAACTTCCAAGAATCCTTGAACAGAGCCATCCTCTCCCATCGGACCATGAAGAACTGGGAAGACCACTGCACCATCTTCGTAGATGGCACTTGGAGCAACTTTCTTATCCCAATCAATGGTTTCATTGGTCATAAGACGATCCTCTTGACCTGGAGTCTGGCTAAATTCTTGCGTTTTAATAAAGTCACCTGACTGGCTGATGAAGAAAGTCTTGACTGTGAAACGGTCGTAGTTGACCGCACGCATCACACTCTCAGCTGAAAGAACAGAGACTTCACGCTCTGCACTGCGTCCACCGTATAAAAGAATAATCGTTTGTTTCATATTATTTGTTCCAATTCTAATAGAATACTCGTTCTTTAGTATATCATATTTGCTTCTTTTTTTAAACTTGAACCTGATACTGGTCTTCAATAAATCTAAAAAGAGACCGATAAAACAACTGTCGGTCTCCATGATTTTTGTATAAATGAATTGACTGTGTTAATTTGTCTAGACTTACAACTCTGTTCGATTTTCAATGGCTCGTAAGAGTGTGACTTCATCAGCATACTCGATATCTGCTCCCACAGCGAGGCCTCGTGCCAGACGAGTAACCTTGATGCCAGCCGGCTTGAGAAGACGAGAGAGATACATAGATGTCGCTTCCCCATCTGCTGTGGCATTGGTTGCTACGATTACCTCTGAAACCTCACTATCCATAAGACGAGTCATGAGGCTCTTGAGATTGATATCATCCGGACTAATACCATTCATGGGAGAAATGAGTCCATGCAAGACATGATAAAGTCCATGGTATTCTTGAATATTCTCCATAGTCGCCACATCGCGACTATCTTCGAGAACTAAAATCGTTGTCTGGTCACGAGTCGGATCGATACAGATAGAGCAAGGATCGTCATCAGTCAGGCGACCGCAGATGGAACAGTAGGTCAGCTCTCTCTTAGCAGAAAGGAGATTTTTAGCAAATTCATTGACATCGTCATCAGACATTCCAATAGTATAGAAGGCCAGACGGGTAGCCGTCTTAATCCCGATACCCGGTAACTTCGAATAACTGTCAATTAGCTTAGCAATAGGTGTTGGATAAAGCATATGTTCCTTTCTAATTCATTGGATGATGTTGGTTATAGAGGTTGATAATATCGCGCGCAATGGAAGGTCCGACACCATTTGTAAGGTTGGTGTTATGAGGGAAGACAACAGCTACAGCGATTTGAGGATTATCTGATGGTGCATAGGCCACAGCATTGGTATTGTTAGCTTCTTGACCTCCCGCAACATAACTTTCGGCAGTACCTGTTTTTCCACTAATGGATACCGCTGCGCCATTTGAAAAGGCACGACCGGTTGTCAAAGCACTACCACCATGTGACACTTGATAAAAGCCTTGTTGGAGGATGGAAACATCAGACTCAGAAATATTAATTTTATTCATTTCCTTGGTTTCAACAGATTGGATTAAGTTCCCTAAGCCACCTTGTTCGTTGTTTCCATAAATCCCCTCGACAATGTGAGGTGCAATCCGAACACCGTTGTTGGCAATGGTTCCAACGTACTGGGCCAATTGCATAGGGGTGTAGTTATCAAACTGACCAAATGCATTGGTAATGTAATTAGCAAAATTATACTCTTTTGGTATAAAACCAGTTGACTCATCTGGAAGATCAATACCTGTTGAGGCTCCAAGACCATATTCAGCAAATGTCGAACGAAGTTTCCCCATAGCGGATTCTAAATTGTTAGTTAAAACAAACATATTGGGTTGATAGGTCTGCCCCATAATGCCCAAAGCCGTTTGAACCATATAGGCATTAGAAGAATACTCCAAGGCTTCCACAGCTGTAATCGGGAATGAACCGTAGGCTTGAGTATACCAAGAATTAATCGGAGCTGAGCCTTGGAAGACAATCGGTTGGTCTGTCAAGGTCTGGTTCCCTGACAAGACTCCATTCTCCCAACCAGAACTGATGGTCGCCGCCTTGACAACCGAACCTGGGACAAAGACATTGGTTACCGTTCCCAAGGAATCAGGCGTCAACTCTCCCGTTTTCAAATCATGTTTGAGCCCTGACATAGACAAAACTGCACCTGTTTTTGGGTTCAAAGCAACTGCATAAACACCTTCAGAATATCTGGCTCCTCCATTTCCTAACTCGGAATTGAAATAACTCTTAAGAAGATTGTCCACGCTATCTTGAAAGGCCAAATCGATGGTCAGTTTAATATTATTCCCTTTGGTACCATCTTCGATATTTTCGACACTTTCCATATTGCCATACTTGTCTAGCTGGATTTCTTTCACAGAACGTTTTCCTTGCAAGGTTTCTTCATATTGTTTTTCTAGATAAGAGGTTCCAACACGGTCATTTAGAGAATAACCCTTTTTGATATAAGCATCTGCTTCTTCAGCTGGAAGACCAGCTTTTTCACTGGATACACTTCCTACTATAGACGCAAGTGAAGTCTCTAGGACCTTTCGATCCCACGAAGTTGAAATACTGATACCAGGTAAATTCTTAGAGGCCGAAGCAATCAAGGCAATCTGAGTATCTGTTAAGGAGTCTGTCGCAATGGTCCCTGTCGCAAAATTTCCAACTGCATTGAGTTGGCTAAAAAGATAAATTTCTTTCTTTTCGTCATCAGAGTAGGCCAATTGACTTGGATCGATACTTTCAACAGTATTGTTGTAAAGCTCGGATTCAGATAATTGATTGCCATCAGAATCAAGTCGCTTATCACGTGGTAAACTTTCCACTGCTTTCTTATAGACATCTTGATCTGCCAGGTAATAGTCCGCCAACTGTCGGTCAGTCAATATTGGAGAAGAAACTCCCACATAAGCCAGCAACTTCTTGGCTGTTTCTTTTAAATCTGCAGCCGTCATTTTGTTGTTCCTTGTAAAAGATACAACTTGCTTGATGGTGTTTTCGACGAGAGGTTTCCCTGTTGCATCGTAGATTTGTCCACGGGCTGAACTAGTGGTCACCTTTGTTTTACTTGCCGATGCTAGTTTTGTCTCATAAAAATCTTTGTTCAAAACCTGCATGTAAAGCAGGCGACCAATGATGGTCATAAAGAGCAAAATAACAATTGAAAACAATAAATTAAGCCGAATCGGAATCGAATGGCTATCAAATTTTCTCATACAAGTCAGTCTCATTTCTATTTAAAATCTTACTCTTCATTGTACCACAATTTGAGAAGAAAATTATGGAAAAGAAGTGAGCTTTTTTAATTTAGTTTCTGATGGTTTTTTTATTTAAACATAACTATTTTATATGATATAATATTTACAAAAGCTACAAAAAATAATTATCGATTAATAGCTAGACTCAAATAAAGGAGTATCATGAACCCGCAAGATATCGCAAGCATTATCGATCTTCATTTTGAAGAATTAACAGATTTAGAGCAAGAAATCGCTCGCTATTTTTTACAATCTGAAACCATTGCAGATGATTTATCTTCTCAGCAGGTCACTCAAAAATTACATATCTCTCAAGCCGCTCTGACCCGCTTTGCTAAAAAGTGTGGTTTTACAGGTTATCGAGAATTTATTTTCCAATACCAACACCAAGCAGATAATCAAGCTAGCCAACATCCCGACCACAGCCCCCTGACAAAACGAGTTCTTAGAAGCTACAGTAATATGCGAGAACAAACACAGGACTTGATTGACGAAAAACAACTAGAACGAATCGCCCAGTTAATCGAAGGTGCTGATCGTGTCTACTTCTTCGGAACTGGCAGTTCTGGCCTCGTTGCTCGTGAAATGAAATTACGCTTCATGCGTCTGGGTGTGGTATGCGAGGCCTTGACTGATCAAGACGGCTTTGCTTGGACAACCAGCATTATGGATGAAAATTGTCTCGTACTCGGTTTCTCACTTTCTGGCTCAACTCCTTCTATTTTAGACAGTTTATTAGACGCTAAGGAGATGGGCGCAAAGACTGTACTCTTTACAAGCGTTCCAAATAAAGATAGTCAGACCTATACAGAGACTGTTCTTGTAGCCACCCACAGCCAACCCTCCTACATCCAACGAATATCCGCTCAACTTCCTATGCTCTTCTTTATCGATTTGATTTATGCCTATTTTTTGGAAATCAATCGTGAAAGCAAGGAGAAAATCTTTAATAGCTATTGGGAAAATAAAAAACTCAACGGTTATCGTAGACAGAAACGAATAAGAAAATCCTAGTTTGGCTGAGCCAAACTAGGATTTTTATTCATCACTAAACACACATCTTCTAGATTATGAATTAGTCATATCTCGACTTAGTCTTGAATAATTTCATGTAATCACTTTTTGAAGGAAGTAAATAAGCAAGTCTGACGGTATCCTCAACAATTGTATATAATACAATATAATCCTTACTCAAGGCCAATCCTCGCGTTTGGTAGCGAGGGTCTAATTTCTTACCAAATTTTTCATCGGCATCAAATCCAGCTTGGGGGAAAATTTCTAGACGATTAATATCTTTTCTGATACTCGCCACTTTTCGTCTCGCAGACTCTACAGAACCGATTTCCTCTGCTATATACTGATATATTTTATCCAAACTATCAATCACTCTAGGAGAATACAAAATCCTATATTTTTTATAATCCATAGCGTGTCACAACATCCTCATCTGTCAAGTAATTCCCAGCCTCAATCTTAGCATAACTTTCTTGAACTTCTGCTTGTAATTGTCTAAATAAATACTCCTTCTCCAATTCCTCTTCACTAAGTAAATCTACTTCATTTGTTACGGCAACATTCTTTAAAAATAATCTAAGTGCCGATGAAAGAGAGAGATTTTTTTCTTTTAACACTTCCATGGCATCATTTACTAATTCTCTATTAGCTTGGAAGGTCACAATTTTACTTGAATTCGCTATAGCCATTTTATATAACTCCTTTATATATTTTACTTATTATCTCACAATTATAAAGAAAGTCAAGGGAATTTGATTTGAAAGATGCTGGAAAAAATTTTTGTGTCACATATCTAATATACAAACTAACTTCTAAAGAAAGCCAAATGATATTCTCCATTCAATTTAACTGCTACTTTCTCATGGATAGACTGATTTTTTAAAGAACAAATTTCTCCATATTTCCAACTTTCATGCTCCCCTGATAATCTAGTGACAGACTTCACTTGATTATCTAAGTTAGCAACTGTAGCACTAAGCTCTTCTTTTGGAATAATTTCTTCAGTAATTGTAAATGATTGTTCCCCTATCTTCAACTCTCTGGCTTCTTGCTCATTGATAGCAAATCCTCCTACTAAGTGAACATAAAATAAGTCAGAAACTTTTAGGAGTTCTTCTTTAGAAATATTATCAAGTAGTCTACATTTATAGAAAGTACTATCAATTTTTATGGCAAATTCTCTACTCTTGGTCTGATATAAGTCACCAATCTCCAACAAATCATTCTTTATTTCATTATTGGAATCATCGTAAGATATTTCATAAGTATCATCATGATTGCTTACTTTACTTTCAATATCTTCATATGAAATTAATTGATTAGTTACACCATAATGCTCTCCTTTATAATCGAATCGATTATAACTTGAGTCGAGAAATTTAACATCATACTTCTCATATGTACATCCAGTTAATCCAAGTAAACTTAAGAAAAAAATTACGGAAAGATAGATCTTTTTGAATTTCATAGTTCTCCTCCTAATTTTCTATAGTTAAATTATCAAAAATCAATAACGCCTCTCTCCAATATGTCTTTACAGACCTATTTTGGATATGAAGTAAAGTCAAAACAATTCCCAAACTTCCATCCAAAAATTTAACACTTCCTTCATTTCCATCAGAATATATAATTAAACACCTTTTCTGCTTACAACTACTAAATTAGCAACAAACAATAATACAACATAAAAAATTAAAGCCAATAAATAGTTTGTGCTTCTAAAATTATTTTCTAAAATTATATTAACTGGTAAAATTACTGGAATCCAAAAAATATTAAGAAAAACTTTATTTGTTGCAAATAATATAAATAAACTTTCTACAACAGCAATAAGTAAATTGCCACCTTTCGCAATAAACAATGTCAATAGCATGTGGAAATGATTTAGCAATATTAGTAATAACCAACTAACTATTCCTACGTAAAAATAATATGAAAAGTGTTCTAACTCTATACCTACAACTACCCATAAAGGAATAGTAAGTAAAGATAATAGTAAATCTAACACAAAAATTTTCGCTCCCCATATACTGGCTGTATTTCTCGAGCCTTTAATATTCTGATAATTATTAGCATTGATTTCTTGTTCAGATACTAATAAAGTGATTATCGTAGTTATCATACAATAGCCTAACATGGGTAAAAAGATAATATTTTCCAATACAATTGTGTTATTTACAGATAATATGTAAATTGGAATTGTCAATAGTTGTATAGTAGACAAAATCAAAATAATGTATAGTTGATACGAACCTTTAAATTTAATCATTTCACTTTTTAGCAATTGGATCATTACTTAACCTCCAATTTAACATTAACAAAGAAACAATAAATAGAATCAATGATAGAAATACGGTAAATACTACCATTTTAACGTCTGTTACATGATTTGTTAAATCTAAATCTCCTGACGGTTTTATATACATAAGACTATAAGCAATTTTATAATGATATGTAAAAGGAAAGAAGAACCAAAAGCTACTTTGAGCGATAAAAGGTGCAACCAAAAAACAAATCAAGGAGTTAATAGATACTAAGATATAGGGGTTGATCCGTTTCGAAAATAGATACAAGAGTGGCAATACCCATATGGATGTTATCGAAATAAGTACTAAACAAATTAAGTCACCAATTATATTCAATGATATTAAGTCGCCATACAAAAAATTACTTGTAAATAATAATATAGCTAAAAACCATACGTTCGAAATGAGTAAATCTTTTAATTTTAAAAGTATCTTTACGATATATATTTTTATGCTATCATTTCGAAAGTATATATTCTGGAAGTTTCCTGCAGCTTCTTCTGCTTTATAATCATATAAAAATAACAATCCAATAAGCGTGTACAAAAAGACGGCTTCCCACCAATATATTGAAAAACTTTCTAGAATACTCGGTCCAACAAGTAATACAGCTATTAAAATCGACAATCCAGGAGCTATTATCAAGAATTTTTTGGATGTATTTTTTCGCTGTTTTAACCATTCTGATTTAAATATTTTTATCATATTGCGTCACCTCCATGAACAATTCTTATAAATAAAGATTCTAAATCATCACTTTGAACATTCGAACCATCGTAAAAAATTTGACCATCATGTAAAATAACAACTTTATCTGCCACTTTACTAACTTCATACAGTTGATGGCTAGATAAAAGAATTGTCATTCCTGATTTCTTTAAAGAAATCATTAAATTCAACAATTCCTTTATACCATCTGGATCCAATCCATTGGTAGGTTCATCTAAAATGAGCAAATCTGGACTAGTAATTATTGCCATACCTAATCCCAAACGTTGTTTCATACCTAAAGAAAAGCTCCCTGCTTTTTTCTTTCCCGTATTAGATAGCCCAATCAAGTTTAATACTTCATTAATTCGTTCGTCAGAAATGTCATATAACAATGCTCTTGTTTTTAAGTTATCATAAGCAGATAAGTTCATGTAGATAGCTGGAGTTTCAATAAGCGCTCCAATCTCATATATACCCGCATTTTTTTTCCCATTAAAAATAACCGTACCACTATCAGCATTTTCAAGACCAAAAATAATCTTCATAATTGTTGATTTTCCTGCACCATTAATACCTAATAATCCACAAATACTCCCCTCTTTTATTTCAAAAGAAATATTTTTCAGTACTTCTCTATCCTTATATGATTTTCTAAGTTTTTGAACTTGTATATTCATAACTATAATTCCTCCTTGTTTTATACTTGTATGTTATACTTTATTTTTCAAAATTTGTTCAGAATTTCCAATTTTACAAAATTAAAAAAATAGACAGTCCTCAATTTAGAAAACCATCTATTTTTATACATAACTATTATATGGAAGCTATCTAATATATCCTTACAGAATTATTTTTTAATAAGCAACGTCACTTGAGCGCCACCTCTATCTGGATTTGATAAAAACAATTCTCCTAAATGTCTAGTTGCAACTTGTTTAGCAAATGCTAACCCTAAACCATAGTGCTTATTATTCCTACCTTTATTCTCAGTATAAAATAACTTATCTGCATTTAATAAGGACTGTTCAGTAAAAGGCAGACCATTATTCCACACTACAAAATTAATATACTCTGTTTCCTCAATGATAGTAAGCGTAACTTTTTTTTCTCCAGAACTATATCTTGCTGCATTTGCTAAAATGTTAATTAATGCCCGATTTAAATTAAAGCGATTTCCCTTAAAAAATATTAATTTTGTAGTATTAATAATTTTGAAATCAACCTTTGCATTATTCATTACAGATTTCGCTTCTACTGACAGCTCACTTAAAAATTCGGATAAATGTATCTGTTCTCCATAATCTTTATCTTCAATTAGTAATCTTGAATAATCAATCATTGAACTAAAGTATCTTTCAAAAACTACTATACTGTTATTCATTGACTGAGTGTATTCCTTCTGTTGAACAGTCAAGTTAGTTAATTCAAGCAACTCTAAATTTCCCTTTAGTACTGTTAAAGGAGTTTTTACATCATGAGCTAATGCACCAACTTGAAAAGATAAATCTTCCTTCTCCCTTCTCTCTGATTTGAGTAAATTAGTTAACTCGTCGTCCTTTTGATATAATACAGAGAGAATTTCATCGAACTCTTGTATTTGAGCTGGAATCTTTTTTTCTTTAAATGTTAACTGCCCCATGTTTAAAGCTTTTTTTTGTATAAGTAGAAAATTTTTTGAAAATTCTTTTATTAATCTTGTAAGTGACCAAATGAGTAAAATCGTTTCGAAAACGAAGAAAAATAAATAAGAAAATAGATTAAATGAAATGTGACGCAAATTCGGATTAACAAACTCAGGTATCATGGGTTGCCTGACAGTAAGTACAATCTCTGAATTAGCATAATACCCATAATACACCTCACTATTACTTACAGATTCATTTTTATCAAAAACTTCTCGATAGGCAGGCAAATCCTTTTTTTGATAATTACCCTCTTCAATTGTACCTGTCTTGCGATTAAATACAACATAGTCAAATATAGAGTTATTCATTGCTTGAACTACATCACTTAAATTGCTGGTATCACTCACTGAAATTTCAATTTTAGAGTCGTATACATTTAATTGTCCTGTAAAAACAAGTAAATAAGTAAATATAAAAAATAAAAGTATACTCAGTAACGTACCTGTTACTAGTTCTAAAACAGTCCTTATTATACGTCCTCTAATTGTACTATTCTTCTTAATCATGCCACTTGTATCCCATACCTCTAACTGTTTTTATAGGATTAATTCCATAGGATGAGAATTTTAATCTTATTTGATAGATATACTCAGATATTGAACGAAAGAGGGTTTCAGCATCATCATCATAAACGTTTTCATATATATCTTGTACAGTAAAAATTTTTCTTGGATTGCTAGATAATAGCTCTATGATATCATATTCCCTACTTGTAAAGGCAAGACTATCTCCATTAATACAAACAATTTTTTCTTGTAAATAAATCGTTATTGGATATAATTCTCGAACAATTTGATTACTTAATTCACCTTGTTTGTATCGTTCTTCTCGTTTGAGATTTGCAGCAACTTTGGCAGTTAATTGATTGATGCTGAAAGGTTTTGTAATATAGTCATCTCCTCCTAAATTCAATCCTGATACTATATCATCTTCGGTATCTTTTGCACTAACAAAAATAATAGGGGAGCTTACTTTATTTCTAATCTGCTTACAAATTTGCATACCATCTATATTAGGCATCATTACATCTAATAAAATCAAATCAAATCCTTTGAAATTATTAATATTGATTGGTACCATGACTTCTTGATACGTCGTTACCTGATAGTTTTTCATCTCTAAAATAGTTCGCATCAGTTTCAAAATTTCAAAATCGTCATCTACAACTAATATCTTATACATTCTATCACCTCAAAAAATTTTAGAGAACTACCTGCAAAGCTCCGTATTCTTGACAAAGAATAGTTTCAATACATCAATTTATAATTGTTCTTTATTTTTTAAATTAAATTTTTAGAAACTAGTACAAATCTATTTTACACTATCTTAAACAAAATTCGTAATATTTAATAATCTAATTTGAGCGCCATCAATGTCATTTCTTATCCAGCAAGAATATCCGTAACTTTCCCATCTATATGTGAATAATCCTTCCCCTTAAGTTCTCTAAGGTAATGTTTCAATGATTCTTGATTATTTAAATCCAAACCCTCATCACCTACTGAAGCAACAATTATTGAACCTTGACATTTGAGATTATATCAGAGAAAATTCAGATTTTATTCAGAGAAAAAATCATCTTTACACTAC
>NZ_RJOH01000009.1:0-72650 GCF_003942995.1 Streptococcus mitis
GCCACAATTAAGAAATATATTCAAGAACAGGAAAAGCATGATATAGCACTAGATAAATTAAGTGTAAAAGAATATGAGGATCCCTTTAGGGATAGTGGTAAGTAATACTAAAGCCTCTTTGAGAGGCAAGTGACGAGTCAAGAGCAATAAGGCTTGAACAAAGTGAAAGCCAGCGTCTTTAGGCGCTGGCTGGTAATTTGGGCTTATAGCCCTGGGACAAACCACCCGTTTGACGGGTGGTCATGATTTGCGTAGAAAGGGGGTGAGTATTATGGCAGGAGATACTTCTTTAGGGTATGTTGTAGCAGATAAATTTTCTATGGATCCAAAGAAAAGACAACAAATATTTGCAAAGTGCAAAAAAGAAGATGATAGCTTAGAACAACGGAAACAAGAAATACTAGAAAAATATGCTAACAAACAAGACAAACCAAAATTTAGAAAAAATGATTCTAAAGGCTCGGAGAGTCATAAAAGAAAAGCTAAAAGCAAAGAATTTTAGAAAAAATTATAAACAAAAATCAGATATTAAAAGATGAAGGAGCAAAAAATGACAACTAACTTAGTTAAACAAAAAGAAAATCTAGAAGCTTATATCCGAAGTACAGGTTATAACACTAGAGGGATGAATGTAGAAAATAATCATGTACTCATTGAAAAACCAATCCTTGATAGTTACGAAGATGAACATCAACGTAAAGAACTGGTTGATCTAGTAAATGTTATTGAGACTCGTACCCGTGGCGGGAAGTATGAAGTAACTGACTTTGAATATGATTCATTACAAGAAGTTAGCGAAAATTCGGTTGATAGAACAGAAGCAGATAAAAAGAAAACTATCAGCGTTGATTACTTAGTTAAATTATTCAGTGGAAAACTTGATTTTTCACAGGAACAATTAGACGATGGCCAATATAATTTAACGGATTTTCTTGGTAAGAAGATTATTAAATTAAAACGTAGAACACGAAATAGAGAGATTGGGAAAATTCTCCAAACTGCGAAAGTGCAGACTGCTACAAGTATAGACGACTTGAAATCTATTGTTTCTTTAATCAATCCAGAGCGCAATGTATCTATGGTTGTTAGTCAATCACTATTTAGTGTCTTAGAAAAAATGAAAGACACTTCAGGAAATTATCTTCTTAAAGTTGATAAAGAGACAGGGACAAGTGAAACATTCTTTGTAGATAACTTTTTAATTGTAGATGATACAACATTAGGGAATAAAGGTGACAAAAAAGGCTTTATCGGAGATCTAGAAAATTTTGTTACTTTGTTTGATCGCAAGAAAGATACACTTAGTTGGGTGAATGCGAATGACTATTTTGGAAAACGGTTGATTTTACATACCCGATTTGATGTAAAAAAAGTTGAAGAAGATTGTGGTTACTTTATTCAATGGAACTAGGAGAACGAAATGGATATTAATCAAGTATTTGAAACACTGGATGATCTAGATAATAAAAAAAGTAAGATTAATTCAGCACGAGAGCAGTTAAGCGAAAAAAGAAAAAGCCTGTTAGGCAATCAAGCAGTTTCATTTGAGAACATAGATTCTTTTTTGTCAAATAACTTAGAATCTTTAGAGCAGCTGGAAAAGATGGAAAAAGCTATTAACGGCCTTCAGGAAAAATTTGATAGTGATATTTCAGAAGCTAATGCAGTCATCTTTGAATACATTTTTAAAGAAACTAAGCAACGGATGGAAACTAAGAAGATCTATAAACAATACCGAAAGAAACTTAGACGAATTCTGGACGCATATGATGAAATTCAAGAACTGAAGAAGGATGTAGAAAAAATTCATACAGGTGTAGTCAGAGAAATAAGTCAGAGACATTCTCTATCGCCGTATCGAACAGAAGTAAGTCCGCTTACTGTCCTACCATTCTTAACCCCTGATTCTAGCGGATGGATGAATTTTTCTAAGGAATATCGGGATATCAAAGTGTATTTAGAAAAATAGGGAACAAATCAAGTAAGGCTAGTGATATATGGCTGAAACAGAAGAGATATCGCTAGTCCTACTTTTATGTTTTACTAAGTTTCACATAACAAAGTAAGCATAAACTGAAAAGAAGTAATAGCTTGAAAGCAAGGTATATCAGGGGTTTACAGAATGGAGTGAGTTTCACAGAATGTAAGATATGAGAAACTGAGGGGATAAATTAAAGAAATTTCCCTTGAACTTGTCAAACTTAAAACAATGATACCTGGTAAGTGGAGTGTTGGAAGGTTTTTAGCGCTTTTTGTCAGTTTGACAGAATTTACAATTTGACAAATTGAAAGATAAAAAAATTTTTAAATTTAAGTGGAGGTACTTGACTATGTATGAACTGAGTAACAGAGACCTGGACGGGATAGATATTGAGTTAGGGCGATATAGAACGATTGCTAATAAAATTTATTTGAGAAGACAAGAGTTGATACATAATAAGAAACATAGCGCTGAAGATTATACTGGTGGGCAAGGCAAGACAGTATATAGTCCTACTGAAGCAATCATCATTAGAATTGAAGAAGACCAAACACTAAGATATTTAGAAGGCTTCAAACTAATTGTAGATACCTTGATGGAAAACTTAATTGAAAGTGATCTAGTCATTTTTAAAATGAGATTTTTAGAGGCTGGTATGACCTGGGAAGACGTAGCAGAGAAACTAAATAAAACTACTCGTTATGTAAATAGCCGTAGAAAGGTAATCGCTAAAAGATTTGTTGAGTTGAAAGGATATTGACTCCCCCCACCTTTTAAAAAATCTTTCTGGCCAGTAGGGTACCGGTGAAGGGAACTTTTTCCAAGTCGGAGCACTTCAGACAAAAAGGGGGTAAAAACTGGCCAATTTACCAGAAAAATGATTAGTTTTGAATGGCAGTATATATACTGTAAGAGGAGAAATAGATAAAACTTGATTTATTGCAGGGAGATAGCAAAAGAGCTATAATAAAGTGGAGCGCAAAGGATTATTTTTTTAAAAAAGGATATTGTAGTCATGGCAAAAAATGATTATTGGGTAGTTGTGTATAAAATCCTTAATTATTATTTTCAGAAAATGAAGCATGGAGAGCCAGCCGATGAAAATGAAATAAACTGTTCCGTCTTGGAAATTCCCCACCTTTACTTAATGGATGTCTATCGTAATCTGTTTGATGACGGATTTTTGACAGGCACTTGTGTAACTGAAGACATGTCTGGGAATGTTTATATTGAGAATTTGTCTCTTGTTAGGATTACAACTAAAGGTATTGAATATTTGGAGGACAACTCTAAAATGAAACAGGCTTATAAAATTTTGAAAGAAATAAAAGATTGGATACCTGGAATGTAGCGCTTAGATTATTCTAAGTGTTTTTTTAATTATCACCTGAAATACTATTAAATTATAATGATAAAATGCTAGTTTTCTTGAACAAAGTATTAAAAAAAGGTATAATGAAGCAAAAGAATAATTTCATTAAAAAAAACAAACTTAGGAATCTAAAAAGTTCTTTTTTGTCTTTAGTATTGAGTAAAGAATGATTTTATAGTAATTGTAATTAAAGGTATCAGATAGTAAATCTGAACACAAAAAGGAGAATGAGATGGAACATGCAAGAGTTATTCGTATAATTGATGATTTTACAATTATGATCGACAGAGGTTATGATACGAGTGATATAGAAGAAGGTACCAGAATAACTGTTTTTGAACCAGGTCCAGAGATTAAAGATTTGGATGGCAATAGTTTAGGGAAATATGATTTCACTAAAGCAAATTTAATAATCACTGAGGTTTTCCAAAGGTTTTCAATTGCCCAAAATATAGAGGAAGCTTCTCCATTCTCTGTTACTAACTTTTTGTCAGGTGGACAAGCTAAGTTAGTAATTAATGTCAATGAAGATGAAATCGAGCCCTTAGAGCCGAAAGATATTCAAGTAAAAAAAGGTGATTTAGTAAGAATTGACGATTTTTAACTTGACATAGAGATAAAATGATGTTACGATAAGAGTGAATTGAATGGCTACGGATGTGGCTAGGAAACTACCTCTTATCATTTTGATAGGAGGTTTTCTTTTGTGGCTGATAAACCCTGTATAACATATTCCCAACAATTGGATAGAATGAAAAAGAAGGGAATACTTATCGAAAATGATAAGCTAACGGAGGAAGTTCTTCAAAGCATATCATATTATGGAATTGTAAACGGTTATAAAGATATTTTTGGAGTTTATTTTGATGAAGAATTTCAATTAGAAAGATTTATAGAAGAAGTAAAGTTTTCATCTATTCATCGTATTTTCCTCTTGGATCAGGCATTAAATAACTTATTATTTAAGTATATTATATACATTGAAAAATCATTAAAAACAAAACTATCTTATAAAATTGCTCATAAGTACACGACAGAATTTAATTCATATTTAGATTATACAAAATATAGATCTAATGGAAGCTTAGATAGAAAATCTGAAATTCAAAACATAAGAAATCAAATTGAAAACAACAAAAACAGTGCTTCAATTCAGCATTATAGGGAGAGACACGATACAATCCCTCCGTGGGTTGCAACCAGTGGCATATATTTTGGAACTGCAATTAATTGGTATAAAATCTGCCAAGATGATATAAAAACATACATAGCAAATCAATTTTTTGTAAGTTTTTCAATTGATGATGAAAGCGCAAAAGAGATGCTCGTTTCTATGTTATCTCTCTTACAAGAATACCGAAACAATATTGCACATGGAAATAGAACGTTTTTATCAAATGTCACTAGTGAATTAACTAAGGATATATTGTTATCGTTGTTCCCGATAGGAGTATTAACTGAAAGAGAATACCACAAGGGTATTGGTCAAAAAGATTTATTTGCGGTAATATTATCAATAGCAGTTTTAATAAATGATCCATTAGTATTTCGCCAATATATATATGATTTCGGTACAATGTTTAGAAATAAAGATTTTGACCCTAATTTCCAATATTCCCCTAGAGGTAATTTATACGAAACATTAAATATTCCAGAAGATTTCTTAGATAGAATAGCAATAGTATATAAACTAAAATTTGAAAATTAAAGCGACTATTTTATTAGTTGCTTTTTTGTGTTTTTCAAACAATATGGTAGGAGTGATAAAAATGAACATTTTAAATATTGAACTTACAAGAATTGAAGGAACTAAACTAGGTTTTAAAGTAGATGATAAAGAGTTACTAGATTACCTGGTATCAACTTGGAAGTGTCGAGATTTAGTGAATCATTCTATACAAATGCATGAAATGGAAATAAAGGGTAAAATATGATATAATTATTACCCATTAAATAGGAATAAAAAAAGCACCTTTAAATAGTGCTAGTTTCTTGCCTGCTGAACTCATTAAAAAAGTAGAGTTTCATGTTCAGTGATTTATGGAGTAAGGAAGAAACTCCAACATATTCAAAGAAAAAACGAAAACCAATAAACACCCTAGCATCAAGCATTAAGGAGGTATAAAACAACTTACTTAATATTCAAAAAAGCGATACAACAAAATGCTTTAATTTTAAGATATATCTTACAGAAAGTCTACAACAGTGGGCTTTTTGCTTTGTCTCAAAATGTTGATTTCTGGGTTTACTTAGATATTTGCTAGTAAGGTTATTGGTGTATCTAAGTCTATCTATTCCAAGAATGACGCGATGTTGATGATATAAATCTGGTATGATATAATATTTTGGCCCCTCACTTTAAGGAAGGGAGGTGTTGCCGATGTTAGAAATTATCATCACAATTTTTCTAGCACCCTTAGTAGTCAATATTTTGACAACCTTGTTTGAGAAATGGCTTAACTCACGCAAGAAATAACCTTTAAGGGGCAATAAGCCAAAAAAACCTCAACGCGGGAACGTTGGGGCTTTTTGTTGCCTTGTTAGACAATTATCATCACTATAGACCAATTCTAACACAACCCCTCCGATATTTCAAGCTTTTGTTTTGATATTTCCTCAGCTGTCATTCTGCAATCTTATCTGATTGAAGTTTACGGTTTGAGCCCATTACACTGAAATTAGCCCACGCGCTACTAGCCTCCATTCTACAGCAAAGAAATCAACTCTTTTCTAGGGGATTTCCGCCCTCATTTTGCTCTTTTGTGCTAAAATAGACTTATAAATTGAAAATAAGGAATGTTTATGAAATCGGGTAATGGTTTTTGGAAAGGCTGTCTCTATTTTTGGGGCTTCTTGTTCTTACTGGGCCTTTTGGTCCAATATGCTCTTCCGCTTGCGGCTTGTGTCCTGCTAGGCTATGGTGGTTATCGTCTCTATAAACGTTGGCGCTATCCTCTTTTGCAGGATCGTTCGCTCGACGATCAGATTGAGCTTTTAAAAGCTCGAATTCGTCAGGCGGACAAAGATATTCAGCAATTAGAGGGAACTTTAGTAGAAAAAGGTTCAGATTCCTATAAGAGTCTGGCCAATCAAGTATTAATCGAACTGCGGGAAATCCATCAGGAGGCGGATCGTCTCAAGTCCTATATCGATGCTGATGTCTACAACCGTATTGACAAAAAGGTTCGTACAGTAAGGGCAAACATCGATGTTCAGCTAGAACGTTTGAATAGAGAAAGTCAAGTAGATTTTGAAAATGCGGAGCCAGAGGAATTAGCTCCAGAATTGTCCCAGACCTTGGCCAATATTGCTATTGACCATCAGGCTATTTTAGACAAGATTGCTACCTCTGCCGAGGGGGATAAGGAAGAATTGACTGCCATTCATAGTTTGAAGATGGAGAAATTCAAAACGATTTTAGAAGGTTATTTAAAGATTAAGGCCAATCCGAAGAACTATAATCGGGCAGAAGAACGTTTGCAACAAGCTAAAGCAGCCATCGAACAATTTGACCTTGAGCTGGACCAAGTCTTGAGAGAACTCAATGAAACAGATATGCGTGATTTTGATATCAGTTTGCGTATCCTAGAAAAAGATCGTAAAGAATAGGTTAGAAACAAAGGAGTAACCATGACAGAATTTAATTTCGATATTGACCAGATTGCCAATAATACGGTAGCTAAGGTGGATAAAACAACCCAAATCATCGAGACCAATACTGGCTCAGACAAGACCTTGACCTTCCTTGAAAAGTTGAGCCCTGAGCAGCAAGAAGGAATCAAGGCGCACGTGCCCCAGTTAGTAGACCAATTTGTCACAAATCAAAATGCTCTTTTGGATTTTGGACAATCTGCTGTAGAAGGTGTGAACAATACGGTCAATCGTATCTTGTCAGAACAAAAGAAACTGCAGATTCCCCAAGTGGATGACTTACTCAAGAATACCAACCGTGAGCTGCAAGGCTTTGTAGTCAAATACAAGAACGCTGAAATTGCTGAGCTGGAAGAAAAGCCAAACTTTTTGCAACGCTTGTTTAACAAGAGCAAGAATACCTTACAGGAATTTTACTTTGATTCAAAAACAGTAGAGCAAAAACTCGATGGCATGGCTGCCGCAGTGGTCAAGCAAGAAGATGTGCTAGCTCGAAATATCGTCTCTGCTGAGATGTTGATTGAGGACAATACCAAATCCATTGAAAATCTAGTGGGAGTGATTTCCTTTATCGAAGCCAGCCAGACAGAAGCTGGCAAACGCGCTGCCGAACTGAAGGCCCAAGCTGACCAACTTGATACAAGTACGGTAGAATACCAAACCAAGTCACAAGAATTGGCCCGTATGGCTGAAGTGGTTAATACTCTTGAACAACAACACACTGAGTATGTCAGCCGTCTCTATGTTGCCTGGGCAACAACACCTCAGATGCGCAATCTTGTGAAGGTGTCATCTGATATGCGCCAAAAATTGGGCATGCTTCGTCGCAATACGATTCCAACAATGAAGCTTTCTATTGCTCAACTGGGTATTTTGCAACAGTCAATGAAATCAGGTGTTGTGGCAGATGCCATTGTCAATGCCAATAATGCTGCTCTTCAGATGTTAGCTGAAACCAGTAAGGAAGTGATTCCGCAGATGGAACGAATTGCCCAAAGCCCGACAGTCGCTGTCGAATCGGTTACCAAACTGGCTGAAAGTCTGGTCGCTCAAAACCAAGGTATCGTCGCTGCTATTGAATTGGGACGCCAGAAACGTGCCCAGCTAGAAACAACTATCGTTAAGTCCGCAGAAATGATCAACGATTCTGTCAAGCTACGCGATGAGAAAATCGTCCAAGCCCTTCTAGACCAAGGCAAGGCCGCCCAGAAAGAAGTACAAGAATAACACACAAGTCCCTTGTAATGTAGATTTGCAGGGGATTTTGGATTTTTCTATATATTAGAGTCTAATTTATTTCACAAAAAATGTAGTCATTCGAATGATTTGTCTTGCAATGTAGTGGAATTAACAAAAAGAAAAAACGCTTGAATGCGTTTTTCTTCTGTATTAATTCGTATTGAATGCTTACTTAACTTCTGTAAACACAACGTGTTTGCGAAGTTTTGGTGAGTATTTCTTCAATTGAAGACGGTCTGGAGTGTTACGTTTGTTTTTAGAAGTAAGGTACAAGCGTTCACCAGATTCTTTGTGTTCAAGTGTAATATTTACGCGCATGGTATCTCCCTTCTATTATTCAGCTGATGCAGCTTTAGCGATTTTACGTCCTTTGTAGTATCCTTTAAGTGATACACGGTGAGAACGTGAGTAATCTCCAGTAGTTTCGTCAAAGTTTACAGATGGAGCTGTTACTTTGTAGTGTGTACGACGTTTGTTTTTCTTCGCTTTTGAAGTGCGACGTGCAGGTACTGCCATTTTGATTTCTCCTTTAGGTATTTATATTCGATTCAATCTACTGATTTTCATCAACCATACTAGGATAACACATTTTTTTTGTAAAGTAAAGTTACTTGACAAAAAAAGATGAAAAAATTCTCCTGTCAGACCTAGCAGACAGGAGAAGGTGTTAAATATCAATCTCAAATGGTTCGTCAATGGTTTCTGATACGTATTTTCCGTCTTTCTTCCGTTGTTTGACACATTCTGTAAGGAGTTATTCGACTTGCCCATTGACTGAACGAAAGTCATCTTCTGCCCATGAGGCGAGTGCAGCGTATAACTTTGTTGAGAGTCGAAGGGGGATCTGCTTTTTTTAGCTTCAACCATCTTTAGTAAAGACTTCCTGTGTTGACAATTGGTTGTGCATCATGATTGCCACAGAGGACGACTAGGAGATTGGAAACCATAGCAGCTTTTCGTTCTTCGTCAAGCTCTACCAATTCCCCTTCATTGATCAGTTCTAGTGCCATTTCAACCATTCCTACAGCACCATCTACAATCATCTTACGGGCATCAATAATGGTAGTAATTTCTGGAGCATAAGCTAGGTAAGTGATACGTGCTTCAAGGATTTCCTAAGCAGTCATTGTCATTTGATGATTTAGCTCCTAAAAAAGGAGATTTTGTGCTAACATCACCACTTTGTCCAAGTCGAGTGTGGTTTGCAGGGTTGACTGCTACGCTGAAGGGATTGACAAAGTAAAAGCCAGGTTCTTTGATGGCACCTGTATAGTTACCAAAGAGTGTCAGAACCATAGCCTCCTGAGGTTTGACAACTTTTAAACCAGCATGAGTTAGCGCTGCAATTACGATTAGTAAAGGTCCGATAATAATTCCAAAAATGTTTTCCGAACCAACACCCATTATAAATATAAAGATACCAAGTACGATTGTCAACTCAATGAGAATCAATGCTAATACACCATTTGGTTTTGAATTGATTAGTTTTTCAGTCATAAGAATGACCTCTGTTATTTGATATCTAAATGATATCATTTTGTTTTTAAAAATTAATAGAAAGTTGACAAATAATCACTAAAAAGTTTCAGCCCAATAATTACTTATAGGAAGTGAGATTATATTGTGCTGAAATACTCTTTTATTCTTATAACTTTTACACTATAATTGTAGTTAGAAAGGAAGAGAAATGTTTGATTATAGAGCACTAGTTATTTTGATGACTTTGATGGATCATTGTGAGCTATCATTATATGAATTATCTGTTAAGGTGAGCTTACCTATAAAGGAAGTCAAAGAAGGAATAGATTATTTAGTGCCTTATCTAGCTAATAAAGGGATAGTGCTGGATAAAAAACAAGGTCGCTATAGTTTATCAAATCGTACGAAGCAGTCTTTGACAGATATTATTAAGTCGGATGAATTGGTTTTACCAAAGTCGACTCGCTTAGCATTAATCTATCTTTACACCTTTTGCCGATTAGATTTTATATCGAATAATCATTACCAAGACTTTTTGAAAGTAAGTAAGAATACAACCTTATCTGATATTCAATCATTAAGAAAGATTATGTTAGATAATGATTTGGAGCTAGGGTACAGTAGAGCAAAAGGTTATACTTTACACGGTTCAGAGTGGAATAAGCACCGTTTAGCTTTTCAAATGGTTAGTGAGTTGCTGGAATCCTCCATAGGGATTTGGGGGTTGGATTATGTTTTATCCAGTTGGGGGTATTCATTAACTTATGATTTGATTGATCAGGTAGTTAAAGATTATTATGAAAAGCTACAGATAGTACCTATTGTTAATCAATTAAAAGTTTGCCTTTTCGGTTTAGTATTCATTATATGTAGGTATCAAAGGGATGTTGAAAGAGTATGTCTTTCAGAGACACTAGTATCTCCTATTATTCAAGATATAACGACTATTTTATTGGATACAGTAGTTGATTTGGGAATTATAGATACGGTATTTTCAGAGGATGATTATCGCTATATCACAGTTTTATTATCAAGTTGCTTTGAAGGTGAAGTAGATGTTGCTCCGGTTTACTTTAATCAATTAACAGAGGCTATTATAAGTAGAATGGAAGATATTTCTTTGTTACATTTTAAACAAAGAGAAGTATTGAGAGAAAATCTTCGCCGCCACCTTATACCGGCTTACTATAGATTAAAGTTCGGCTTACCTAGTTCAAATGAATATGTGTTGCATGTTAAAGAACAGTATCCTGATTTATTTGAACTAGTAAAAGATTCTTTGACTCCCTTGATGGACGCTATTGACAAGCCCATACCTGATAGTGAAACAGCATATTTTGTTATCCATTTTGGAGGATATTTAAAGAAAGCAGACAATTTGCCTCAAAAATGTTATAAAGCAGCAATTATCTGTCCTAATGGAATTAGTTCTTCATTGATGATAAAAGAGAATCTATTAGCATTATTCCCTCAAATTGAGTTTATAGGAACCTCAAAGATTGATGATTTATATGCGAAAACTAGTAGTGACTATGATATGGTTTTTTCTACTATAAAGGTGGATACAGAGAAGCCAAATTATCTAGTTTCTGTTATGATGACGGAAGAACAAACAACACAGTTAGTTGAATTGGTATCAAAAGATTTCCCAGATACAGGTTATCGAGATATTGAGCTTAATCAGATAATTAGCATAGTAAGACGATATAGTGTAATCACACAAGAATTAGAGTTAAAATTAGCATTAAAGAGGTATCTCTATCAAGAAATGAACAGAAAGGAAGTGTTACCATTGTTAGAAGAATTAATTACAAAAGAAACTTATCAGGTTAGTTCGGAAAAATTAGGATGGAAGGAGGCAATTCGTTTAGCAGCTAAACCGCTTTTGGATCAAGATAAGATAACTGAGAACTACCCTGAGGCAATGATTCAAAAAGTAGAAGAGTTTGGGCCTTTTATTAATTTAGGGAAGGGAGTAGCAATTCCTCACGCTCGGCCAGATGAAGGTGTGAATGAAATAGGAATGTCAATGTTAGTTTTGGAAGAACCGATTTATTTATTGGATAATCCAGAACAAGAGGTAAGATTGTTGATTTGTATTGCAGCCATTGATAATGAGAGTCATTTAAAGGCTTTGTCACATTTAACAACAATTTTAAGAGATAAAAATCATGTTCAAACTTTAATATCATCAAAAAACTATGATGACATTGAAATGATAATTAAACAGGAGGATTAGATAATGTTAAAAATTGGTACAGCTTGTGGTTCAGGATTAGGTTCAAGTTTTATGGTACAGATGAATATTGAATCTGTATTGAGTGATTTGAATGTTTCAGATGTAGAAGTTGAACACTATGATTTAGGTGGAGCAGATCCAAATGCAGCTGATATTTGGATTGTTGGTCGTGATCTAGCTGATTCAGCTAGTCATCTTGGAGATGTTCGTATCTTAAATAGTATTATTGATATGGACGAGCTACGAGAATTAATTACTAAAATTTGTGAAGAAAAAGAACTTATATAGGAGGCTAGCGTCATGATGAAGTTCATATTGGATATTGTTAGTACACCAGCTATTTTAGTAGCTTTAATTGCAATCTTAGGATTAGTTCTTCAGAAGAAGAAATTACCTGATATTATTAAAGGTGGAATTAAGACCTTCGTTGGTTTCTTAGTTGTATCTGGTGGTGCAGGAATTGTGCAAAATTCTTTGAATCCATTTGGTACCATGTTTGAACATGCTTTTCATTTATCTGGAGTTGTACCGAATAATGAAGCAATTGTAGCTGTAGCTTTAACAACATATGGCTCAGCTACTGCAATGATTATGTTTGCAGGTATGGTGTTCAATATCTTAATCGCTCGTTTTACTCGATTTAAATATATCTTTTTAACAGGGCACCACACTCTATATATGGCGTGTATGATTGCGGTCATTTTATCAGTTGCTGGCTTTACTAGTTTGCCTCTTATCTTACTAGGAGGATTAGCACTCGGTATTATTATGAGTATTTCTCCAGCATTTGTACAAAAATATATGGTTCAATTAACTGGAAATGACAAGGTAGCTTTAGGTCATTTCAGTTCTTTGGGATATTGGTTGAGTGGTTTCACTGGTAGCCTTATCGGTGACAAATCAAAATCAACAGAGGACATTAAATTCCCAAAGAGTTTAGCTTTTTTACGTGATAGTACTGTTAGTATTACTTTATCTATGGCAGTTATTTACATTATTGTAGCTATCTTTGCAGGGTCAGAATATATAGAAAAAGAAATCAGTAATGGTACAAGTGGTCTAGTTTATGCTTTACAATTAGCAGGTCAATTTGCAGCAGGTGTATTTGTTATTTTAGCAGGTGTTCGCCTTATTTTGGGTGAAATTGTTCCAGCCTTTAAAGGTATCTCAGAGCGTCTCGTACCTAATTCAAAACCTGCTTTGGATTGTCCGATTGTTTATACTTATGCACCTAATGCAGTCCTAATTGGATTTATCTCTAGTTTTGTTGGTGGTTTAGTAAGTATGGCAATTATGATTGCTTCAGGAACGGTTGTCATCTTACCAGGCGTTGTGCCTCATTTCTTCTGTGGAGCGACTGCAGGTGTCATCGGGAATGCATCTGGTGGTGTTCGTGGAGCCACTATTGGAGCATTTTTACAAGGTATTTTAATTAGTTTTCTTCCAGTCTTTTTAATGCCAGTTTTGGGAGGACTTGGTTTCCAAGGGTCAACTTTCTCAGATGCAGATTTTGGTCTATCAGGAATTATTTTAGGAATGTTGAATCAATTTGGCTCACAAGCAGGTATTGTTATTGGTCTTGTTCTTATTTTAGCAGTTATGTTTGGAGTATCCTTTATTAAAAAGCCATCTGCAAAGGAGGAATAAGGGATGATTTTAAGTGAAAATAGAGAAGATGAGTTAAGAAAATTTGCGACTAAAATCCGATTAAATACTCTTAGAACATTGAATCATCTTGGATTCGGTCATTATGGAGGGAGTCTGTCTATAGTAGAAGTTTTAGCAGTGCTTTATGGTGAAATAATGCCGATGACTCCAGAAATATTTGCATCACGAGATAGAGATTATTTTGTTTTATCCAAGGGACATGCTGGACCGGCTTTATACAGCACACTCTATTTGAATGGTTTCTTTGACAAAGAATTCTTATATTCTTTAAATACAAATGGAACCAAATTACCGTCTCATCCTGATAGAAATCTAACGCCGGGCATAGATATGACAACTGGCTCTTTAGGACAGGGAATTAGTGTTGCAACCGGACTTGCATATGGTCAGAGAATAAGAAAAAGTCCCTTTTATACTTATGCTATTGTTGGAGATGGTGAGTTAAATGAGGGACAATGTTGGGAGGCTATACAGTTTGCTTCTCATCAACAGTTATCTAATTTAATTGTATTTGTAGACGATAACAAAAAACAATTAGATGGTTTTACAAAGGATATTTGTAATCCAGGTGATTTTGTAGAAAAATTCTCAGCATTTGGATTTGAATCCATTAGGGTCAATGGTTCAGATATTAGAGAAATTTATGAAGGGATTATCCAATTAAAACAGTCAAATAATTCATCCCCTAAGTGTATTGTATTAGACACTATTAAAGGTCAAGGAGTTCGAGAGCTGGAAGAAATGAAATCCAATCATCATCTTCGCCCTACTGTAGAGGAGAGACAAATGTTAACTTCAGTTGTAGAAAGATTAAGTCAGGAATTGGAGGAAACAGAATGATGAGAAGTACGAAAGAATTACGACATGTGTATAGAGATTTCCTTCTAGAGGCTAACCAAAGTTATTCTGATATAGTAGTTTTAGAAGCAGATTTGTCAAGTTCTATGGCTACTAATAATCTTGAAAAGGACTTTAGAGACCGTTATGTGAATGTTGGAATCATGGAAGCAGAAATGGTCGGGCTTGCAGCAGGTTTATCTATTCAGGGGTTTAGACCTTATCTTCATACATTTGGCCCTTTTGCTTCACGAAGAGTATTTGATCAATTATTTATTTCTCTTGGATACGCACAATTGGATGCCACTGTGATTGGATCAGATGCAGGAGTAACTGCAGAAATGAATGGTGGGACACATATGCCATTTGAAGAAATTGGATTGTTACGTTTAATTCCTAAATCAATCATTTTCGAAGCAACTGATGATATCCAATTTCGTGAAATCTTGAACCAGACATTAGACTTAAAAGGACTAAAATATATTCGAACAATTAGAAAAGCTCCAGAGGCTGTATATCAAGGTGGAGAAGATTTTTCTAAAGGCTACATTGAGTTAAGACACGGTGAAGATGTTGTAATAGTTGCTTCTGGCATAATGGTTGCTCCAAGTATTCGAGTTGCGGATGAACTGTTTAAATTAGGTTATTCAGTAGGTGTGATAGATTTATTTAGAATCAAACCGATACCAGAACAGATAAAAACAATGTTAAGTGGAAAAACTATATTTACTGTAGAAAACCACAATCAGATAGGTGGAATTGGCAGTGCTTTATGTGAATTATTCTCTGATGATGGAATAACAAAAATTCATCGGATGGGTGTTCAAGAAAGATTCGGTCAAGTAGGGAAAATGGATTATCTTCTTAATGAATATGGTTTGAGTGAATCGAATATAAAAGAGAAAGTTCTAGAGTTTTATAATGCAAGATAGATGTTAAATACACTTATCTGAAAGAACTTCTGTAAAAATTACATTACGTTATTTAAAGCAAGCGGATTAAAAGCATATTCTGGTAATCAGAAAGTGCCCTGATCCGCTTTGTTGTTTTTAATTTAAAATGTTTATATGTGTATAGAATTTTCTGAAAATTCAAGAATTTTCTTCTGTTCATTGCCTTTAAAATGTGCTATAATAGTAAAAACTGAAATGGGAGGGATAAGATGACTGAATTAGATAAACGTCACCGCAGTAGCATTTATGACAGCATGGTTAAATCACCAAACCGTGCCATGCTTCGTGCGACTGGTATGACAGATAAGGACTTTGAGACACCGATTGTGGGAGTGATTTCAACTTGGGCGGAAAATACGCCATGTAACATTCACTTGCATGATTTTGGGAAATTAGCGAAAGAAGGTGTCAAATCCGCAGGTGCTTGGCCTGTACAGTTTGGTACCATTACCGTAGCAGACGGGATTGCCATGGGAACGCCTGGTATGCGTTTCTCTCTAACATCTCGTGATATCATTGCGGACTCTATTGAGGCTGCGATGGGTGGTCACAACGTGGATGCCTTCGTCGCTATTGGTGGCTGTGACAAGAACATGCCTGGTTCTATGATTGCTATTGCAAATATGGATATCCCAGCTATTTTCGCCTATGGTGGAACTATTGCACCGGGAAATCTTGATGGTAAAGATATCGACTTGGTTTCTGTTTTTGAGGGTATCGGAAAATGGAACCACGGTGATATGACAGCTGAGGACGTGAAACGTCTTGAATGTAATGCCTGCCCTGGCCCTGGTGGCTGTGGTGGTATGTATACTGCTAATACCATGGCGACTGCTATCGAAGTTCTCGGTATGAGTTTGCCTGGGTCTTCATCTCACCCAGCGGAATCAGCTGACAAGAAAGAAGATATCGAAGCTGCAGGACGTGCTGTTGTCAAGATGCTGGAACTTGGTCTCAAACCGTCAGATATCTTGACTCGTGAAGCCTTTGAAGATGCTATCACTGTAACTATGGCTCTCGGTGGTTCTACAAATGCCACTCTTCACTTGCTTGCCATTGCCCATGCTGCCAATGTTGACTTGTCACTTGAGGACTTTAATACCATCCAAGAGCGTGTGCCTCACTTGGCCGACTTGAAACCATCTGGTCAGTATGTCTTCCAAGATCTCTACGAAGTTGGTGGTGTGCCTGCGGTTATGAGATATCTCTTGGCAAATGGTTTCCTTCATGGCGACCGCATCACATGTACTGGTAAGACTGTTGCTGAGAACTTGGCTGATTTTGCAGACCTTACACCAGGTCAAAAAGTTATCATGCCACTTGAAAATCCAAAACGTGCGGATGGTCCGCTTATCATCTTGAACGGGAACCTTGCCCCTGACGGTGCGGTTGCCAAAGTATCAGGTGTTAAAGTGCGTCGTCACGTTGGACCAGCTAAGGTCTTTGACTCAGAAGAAGATGCGATTCAGGCTGTTCTGACCGATGAAATCGTTGATGGTGATGTAGTCGTTGTTCGTTTCGTTGGACCTAAAGGTGGTCCTGGTATGCCTGAGATGCTGTCACTTTCATCAATGATCGTTGGTAAAGGTCAGGGAGATAAGGTTGCCCTCTTGACGGATGGTCGTTTCTCTGGTGGTACTTATGGTCTGGTTGTTGGACATATCGCTCCTGAAGCTCAGGATGGTGGACCAATTGCTTACCTCCGTACAGGCGATATCGTTACGGTTGACCAAGATACCAAAGAAATTTCCATGGCCGTATCCGAAGAAGAACTTGAAAAACGCAAGGCAGAAACAACCTTGCCACCGCTTTACAGTCGTGGTGTCCTTGGTAAATACGCCCATATCGTATCATCTGCTTCACGCGGAGCCGTGACAGACTTCTGGAATATGGACAAGTCAGGTAAAAAATAAACTTAAAAAGCAAGTCGAGATTGGCTTGCTTCTTTTCATCTCCAAAAGTGATTTGCCTGCTTATACTCAATCAAAATTAAAGAGCAAACTAGAAAGCTAGGCGCAGGTTGCTCAAAACACTGTTTTGAGGTCGCAGATAGAACTGACGAAGTCAGCTCAAAACACCGTTTTGAGGTTGCAGATAGAACTGACGAAGTCAGTAACATCTATACGATAAGGCTAAGCTGACGTGGTTTAAAGAGATTTTTGAAGAGTATTAACGAGGTGGTAGTCCAAGAGCAATGCGGCCATAGCGACTGATTCGTGTGATTTTCCAAGCAGGTGACCAGGTAACTTCAACCTTGACATCTTCGATACCCTCGATTTGTTTCAGACCTGCAACGATTTCGATAGGCAAGCTTTCGGCGCAATCACAGGCAGTATCGGTGAAGGTCATGACAATCTTGCAGAGCCCAGTTTCATCCAGATTGATTTCATAAATCAGCCCTAGATTGTAAACATCCAATTCCACATCTGTATCAAAAACCTTCTCTAGTTTTTCGATAATTTGGTCTTGCAAGGCCAAAGCGCGGTCATTGATTTTGATATCCTCTCTCATTACAGTCCCTCCACGTGATAAATATCCTCTATTTTCTCATAATTCTGACAATTTGGCAAGTTTTTGATGAATTTTCTGAAAAATATGATAAAATGAAGAAAATACGGAATCAAGGGGAAGTCTATGGAGCAGATTGGAAAAGTCTTTAGACAATTACGAGAATCAAGAAATATCTCGCTGAGACAAGCAACTGGAGGACAATTTTCACCGTCTATGTTGTCCCGCTTTGAAACAGGTCAGAGTGAGCTTTCGGTGGAAAAGTTTCTATTTGCCCTAGAAAACATATCTGCCAGTGTGGAGGAAATCCTCTTCCTGGCGAGAGGTTTTCAGTATGATACAGATTCTGAGTTGAGAAAAGAAATCATAGATGTCTTGGATCCAAAGAATATATCTCCGCTTGAGGACTTGTATTGCAGGGAGTATCAAAAACATGCCCATTCTCAAAAGAAACAGAAACATATTCTAAATGCTATTCTTATCAAGTCTTATATGAAGAGCATGGATGATACGGTAGAGTTAACGGCAGAGGAAGGGAAAGTCCTTCATGACTATCTGTTTTCTACCGAGATCTGGGGAATCTATGAACTCAATTTATTTTCAGTCAGTTCTCCCTTTTTATCTGTTCCTCTTTTTACCAGATATGTACGAGAAATGGTCCGCAAATCTGATTTTCTAATGGAAATGTCTGGTAATCGAAATCTGTTTCACACTATATTATTGAATGGTTTTTTAGCCAGCATCGAGTGTGAAGAATTTACCAATGCCTCTTATTTTAAACGTGTTATCGAAGAGCATTTCTACGAGGAAAATGAGACCTATTTCCGAATTGTCTATTTGTGGGCGGAAGGTCTCCTTGATAGCAAGCAAGGCAGAGTCAAGGAAGGTCAGAAAAAGATGGAAGATGCTGTCCGTATTTTTGAGATGCTTGGCTGTCACAAATCTGCCGAATATTATAGAAATACGACTGATTGTTGAATATCTGCAAACTAAGAAAATAATTTAAAATTTGAAGCGATAGAACTATTGACCTCTCTCAGGTTATCAAAGAAGTTCTATCGTTTTTTTGCTTATTTTGTGTGTTGCATATATTCAAAAGTTTTCCCTTTCAATTTCTAAGTGCTATACTATAGTCATACTTCACATAAAACTTCGAACAAGAAGGGAGATTATCTATGAAACTATTGTTTAGAAATCAAGCTTATCGACTCTTGACTTTGTCACGCTTCTTCAATGCTTTTGGTGCTTCGATTTTCAATCTGGTATTTATCGTCTATGCATCGACCTTGCCACAAGCATCTTTTGCGGTTGCTATGGCGAATATTGTCATGCTTCTTCCGACTCTCTTTACAGTTTTTGTAGGGATTCGGGCAGATTACACGAGGGACAAGGTCAAATGGATGGTCTATAGCGGTTTGTTTCAGGCAGTTTTATTTTTTCTAGCAGCTCTAGTTGTTCAGCAAGCTACTCTCTTTGCCTTTTCTAGCCTGTGTTTAATCAATGTCATTAGTGATGTCATCAGTGATTTTGCTGGTGGTTTGCGCATGCCTCTCATTAAGGAAAAAGTAGCTGAAGATGATCTGATGGAGGCTTATTCTTTTTCCCAGTTCATCACCTATATTTCAGCTATTGGTGGTCAAGCTTTTGGAGTGTGGCTCTTAGGGTTATCGGTCAATAATTTTTCTCTCGTTGCGGGAATCAATGCCTGTTTTTTCCTAGTATCAGCCGTTATCCTCTTTTTAGGAAAAAGCAAATTGAGACTGTCAATGTCATCTGCTGATGGTGAAATTCTAAAAAATGAGAAGCTTCCGATCAAAGAGCAGTTCCTAACGATTTATCGAAATTTACGTCTCGTTTTTCTTAAAGGTGGACAGAAAAACTTTGGATTCATGATCTTTGCTGTCTTGCTTATCAATGCCTTGGGTGGTTCCTTAGGGGGCATCTACAATATCTTCTTTTTGAGCCATTCTCTCTTGAATTTTTCTTACACAGAGGCATTATTTATCAGTCAAGTCGGTGCTGTAGTAGCAGTCATCATCAGTAGCCTTACGGGCAATGATTATTTTGGGAAGCAGTCCCTGCCTAGATTGATGATGTGGGCTACCGTAGGGCTCACTCTAATTGGTCTAGCTAACGTATTTAATCAAGTTCTGCTTGGTTTGCTATTTCTCTTTTTAACTCTGTATGTGTCTGCTAAAGTTCAACCAAAGATTAGTGCCATGCTCATGAAAAATCTAGCTCCAGAAGTTCTAGCTCGTACCAGTAATTTTTTAGGTTTATTGTTTACCTTATCCATACCTGTGGGAACAGCTTGTTTCTCACTAGTAGCCGTATGGAATATACAGTTGACTTGGATGCTATTTGTTGGTCTTTCCTTCCTGGCTATTCTTTTGACAGTTATTAATCTCAAAAATGATATCTAAATCCTAAATTTTTTCTCACTGTTTTAATCCCTCTATTTATGGTAAAATAAGACTATTAAGTTTAAAGAGGATTTCCTATGAAATTACAAAAACCAAAAGGAACGCAGGATATTTTACCTGCTGAGTCTGCCAAATGGCAGTACGTTGAAGGCTTTGCCCGTGAGATTTTCAAGCGCTATAACTACGCAGAAGTGCGCACGCCTATTTTTGAGCATTACGAGGTTATCAGTCGCTCTGTCGGAGATACAACGGATATCGTAACCAAGGAAATGTACGACTTCTATGACAAGGGAGACCGTCATATTACCCTCCGTCCAGAAGGAACTGCGCCCGTTGTTCGTTCCTATGTGGAAAATAAACTCTTCGCCCCAGAAGTGCAAAAGCCAAGTAAGTTCTACTACATGGGCCCTATGTTCCGCTATGAGCGTCCGCAGGCAGGGCGTTTGCGCCAGTTCCACCAGATTGGTGTTGAGTGTTTTGGCTCTAGCAATCCAGCTACCGATGTGGAAACCATCGCGATGGCAGCTCATTTCTTGAAAGAAATCGGTATCCAAGGTGTCAAATTACATCTCAACACTCTTGGAAACCCTGAGAGCCGTGCGGCTTACCGTCAAGCCTTGATTGACTATTTGACACCGCTCAAGGAGACCTTGTCTAAGGATAGCCAACGTCGCTTGGAGGAAAATCCTCTCCGTGTCTTGGACTCTAAGGAAAAAGAAGACAAGGTAGCAGTAGAGAATGCACCGTCTATCTTGGACTTCCTTGATGAAGAAAGTCAAGCTCATTTTGATGCTGTGCGTCAGATGTTGGAAAATCTTGGAGTAGACTACATCATCGATACCAATATGGTGCGTGGTTTGGACTACTACAACCACACCATTTTCGAGTTCATTACTGAGATCGAGGGCAATGACTTGACAGTCTGTGCGGGTGGCCGTTACGATGGTTTGGTTGCTTACTTTGGTGGCCCAGAAACCGCTGGATTTGGTTTTGGACTTGGTGTAGAGCGCCTGCTTCTCATTCTTGAAAAGCAAGGTGTGGCCCTCCCTATCGAAAATGCCCTAGATGTCTATATCGCAGTCTTGGGCGAAGGAGCAAATGTCAAGGCCTTGGAATTAGTACAGGCTCTTCGCCAACAAGGATTCAAAGCAGAGCGTGATTACCTCAACCGTAAACTCAAAGCTCAGTTCAAGTCAGCCGATGTCTTTGCTGCTAAGACCCTCATCACCCTAGGAGAGAGCGAAGTCGAAAGCGGACAAGTGACAGTCAAGAACAACCAAACCCGAGAAGAAGTGCAAGTATCACTTGAAGCAATCAGTCAAAACTTCTCAGAAATCTTTGAAAAATTAGGATTTTAATGATAGATAAACTGGTCAGGAACCTGCTCCTGACCTTTTTCTTTTGCAAAATGACAAAAATCATAAACTTTTTGACAAATATGCTTGTCAAAAAGAAAAAGATGTGTTACAATGTAAGCAAGTTAAGAGAAAAAGAGAAAGGAGCTATGATGTGGGTACTAGGATTTATACTATTTATGATTTTCTTTTATTCTAATGATTCTAAAAAAATCAAGAAACTAGAGAATAAAATCAAAAAGCTTGAGCGAAAAGAGAAAGGAAACGCAGAAATGTCGAGATTATTACAAGAAATGATTGGAAAGAAACCAATTATAACAGGAGCGTATATTGGGCCAGATAACTGGGAAGTTGTGGATGTCGATGAGGAATGGGTCAAACTACGTAGTGTTGATAAAAAGGGGAAAGAAAAAGTCAAGTTGCAACGTATTGAGGATATCCAAACCGTTGAATTTGACGGAGAGTAGGTGTGTAATATGCAACTAAAAAATCGTCTAAAAGAGCTGCGGGCTCGCGATGGTCTCAATCAAACCGAACTAGCCAAGCTAGCAGAGGTTTCCAGACAGACCATTAGCCTATTAGAACGGGACGAATACACCCCGTCCGTTGTGATTGCCTTGAAAATATCTCAGATTTTCAACGAAACAGTCGAATCGGTATTTCGCTTAGAGGAGGACGAGTGATGAACAAGTATAAAGTGATCTATTATGTAGTTATCGTAGCTCTATTAGTCAGCGTATTTCTACTGATTGGGATAGACTTAGGTTGGTTTAGTCCCTATCAAAGTAACAAATTTGTTTGGGCCTATTTTGCCCTCATACCAGTAATTGAATGGATTGAAAAGAAATCAAAAAATCTAGCAAGTGAAAAAGGAGAATGAATATGAAAAAGAAAAAGAAACGTGGATTGTTATTATTTTTGATGTCTATTGTCTTGGGAGGCTTCTTGGGCATGTTTGTAGGGATGTTTAAGGCACGTGCCGAATCCAACGGAATTATTTTAGATGTAAAACCCTTGATACCATGGCTATCAGCTATCAGCTTACTACTAGCTGTCATTATTCTTTTTTTGACTTTCAATTTCCTAAAGAAAAGCAGAAAATTTCATTCCTTGTATCAAGAGGAAATGGATGATGATCTGAATGAAACCTATTATGTGCAGATGTATCCGAATCTCGAGTTTGGAACCATTGCTTTTAATATTGCAAGCGTAGCAATTTCATTGTCTATTTTTCTCTCATTAAATGAAGTGGTTATATTGCATACAGGCCACCAAACGTTTTCCTTCTCTTTCTTAGTCTTTGTGCTATCCTTAGTCGCTCAAAAATCTCTTTTTAAAACAATTGCGATTGTTCGTCAGTTTGATTTGGCATTTTTCTCTACACCAAAGGATGTCTTGGACTATATCAATTCTTATGATGAAGGGGAGCGCCAGGCTAATTTTGAACAGAGTTTTCGGATTTTATTCCAATTAAACCAATATGTCTTACCAGCCTTATATGTTTTTCTTATTATCATTTCTTTCTTGACAGGAGAGATTCAACTACTAGCCTTCTTGCTTGTAGGAGCAATCCATATTTATATCAATGTGATGCAGTTACCTATGGTAAAACGCTATTTCAAATAAAGGAGTTTCTATGATTCGTGTTGAAAATGTAAGCAAAAGTTTTGGGAGCAAAAAAGCTCTTCATCAGATTTCTTTTGAGATTAAGGAGGGTGAAATCTTTGGTTTTCTTGGACCTTCTGGCTCAGGTAAAACAACCATGATCAACGTCTTAACAGGTCAGTTGGATGCAGATAAAGGTAACACAGTTTTGTTAGGCAAGAATTCTCAAGATTTAACTTCGAATGATTTGGAACAAATTGGTATTGTTAGTGATGGCAGTGGTTTTTATGAAAAGATGAGTCTTTATAAAAATCTTCTCATCTATGCTAAGCTATATGGTCTCAAGTCAGATAGAGTAAATCAGGTGCTCCAACAGGTTGGATTGGCAGATGCTAAAGATATTATCGCAGAAAAATTATCTACAGGAATGAAACAACGAATGTTCTTGGCTCGTGCCCTTCTGAATGCTCCTAAGATTCTCTTTCTAGATGAGCCAACCAGTGGCTTAGACCCTACAACATCTAAGATGATTCATACCCTACTTCAAGAATTAAAGCAGGCGGGGACAACTATCTTTCTGACCACGCATGATATGCATGAAGCAACTCTGCTTTGTGATCGTTTATCTCTTTTGAATAAGGGAAACTTAATAGAGTATGGAAGTCCACAGGATATTATCCAAAAGTATCATGTGGATAAGAAAGTACGTGTAGTTTATAAAGATGGACGAGAACAAATAGTTCCATTTGAAGAATTGCCACATTTAGACACGACAGATTTGATGGTGGTTCACTCTTGTGAGCCGACTTTAGAAGAGATCTTTATCAGATTAACAGGAGAAAAGTTAGATGTTTAGAAAATTAAATGCCCTACTATGGTTAAGATTACAAGTTCTTATCAGCAATTCAACTTTGTTGGCGACTCTATTGTTGCCTTTTGGACTGGCTGTTCTATATAATGAGTTCTTAAACAAGAGTGGAGAATTGAGTACGTATTTCCTTTCTATGAGTTTGACGATGGTCTTGAGCATGGGAAGTGGTTATATGGTATCGATTATGATGGCAGAAGATAAGGAAAAGCGCAATCTTAAATCACTCATCCTAAGTGGTGTGACAGCAACAGAATATACTTTCAGTATGCTCGTTCTCCCTATTTTGATAATGTTGGTTGCTATGATTGTACTTCCCATCTATCTTAAAGTAGATGTATCTGGTTATTTATTTGCCTATGTTATCTATTTGGTCTTAGCAGCTATTAGTGTTATTTTTCTCAACCTTCTAATCGGTGCGGTGTCAGATACTCAGTCTAAAGCGCAAGTTTATAGTATGTTTCCTGTGTTTATCGTCTCTTTTTTACCCATGATTGCTCTTCAAAATGATACGGTTCAGAAAGTGTTGGATTACTCTTTTATTGGTCCAATTGTAAATCTTTTAAATAAAAAAGGTGGGGAAATCTCTTTTTCTAATATTGGTATGTTACTTGCCTGGGTACTTGTGTTAGGAATAGCAAACCTCTTTGTATTGAAAAACAGCTATAAAGCAAGATAGGAGACCTTTATGAAATTACTTAAAAATCTTGGCTGGTTTCTTCTAGCCATTCTATCCTTTTTATTCATCTATGGCTTCATTCAGGGGCTCGCGACTACGTCTCTTGCCTTAGGCGCTTCCCCCTATGCTGTTACCTTACTCTATGTGGCCTTGGCTGGAGTTTATGTGTACGGCATTTACAAATGGTACCAGAAAGCTCCTGTTCATATTGAGAAGAGCTGCTTTAACCGATTTATTTGGCTTCCTGCCTTAGTTTGGTTCTTATCTCTTGTTGTCCAGTTTTTCTTGCCAAATGATCCTTCAGTAAATCAGCAAATAGCGATAGACTTGACTTTGTCTCAACCACTTTTCTCATTCTTTGCGGTCGTTATTTTTGCTCCTTTGACGGAAGAACTTATCTTTAGAGGGATGTTAGCACGGTACCTCTTTTCTAAGCAGGACAATAGTAAACAAACTCTGATTTTTCTTCTGGTATCCAGTGTTCTGTTTGCCTTGATTCATTTCCCAGGTGATGTGCAACAATTTTTTGTCTATTTTAGCCTTGGTTTTAGTTTGGGCTTGGCTTATATTAGCAGAAAAGGTCTGGTCTACAGTATTTCTCTCCACGCTTTGAATAATTTAGTCGGCTTTTTGATGATTCTCATGCTATAATAGAGTCAGGAGGTCACATGAAACGAGTAATTTTATTAGCAGTGATTCAAGCAGTTGTTCTATTTTTCATCATTGGGGGATTAGCTTATGCCTTTAAGGGCGATTTCTTCTATAACTATCTAGCAGTTGTCTTTGCCCCTATTGCAGGTGTCTTGCGCTTTGGGACAGCTTATACAACGGAAATTGTCTTGCCTCGAAAGGCAGCCGAAATTGCTGAAAAGCGTAAAGCAGGCAAAAATTCAAAATAAAAGAGTCCGGTGAACTTCATCGGACTCTTTTATTGGCGCTAATTTTTAGGACCTTCACTTGATTTTTGAAACCTAGCAAACTTTTCTGCTGATTTTCATGAAGAGCCTGCGCTTTTATGGTAAAATAGTAACAGAATAAAAGAGGAGAGAAATAATGAAACGTAGTATGTATGCTGGTCGTGTTCGTGAGGAACACATCGGACAAGAAATGACCTTGAAAGGATGGGTTGGTCGTCGTCGTGACCTGGGTGGTTTGATCTTTATCGACCTTCGTGACCGTGAAGGAATCATGCAGTTGGTTATCAACCCTGAAAAAGTATCTGCAGAGGTTATGGCAACAGCTGAAAGCCTTCGTAGCGAATTTGTTATCGAGGTGACTGGACAGGTCGCTGCGCGTGAGCAAGCCAATGATAAGTTGCCAACTGGTGCAGTTGAGTTAAACGTGACAGCTCTGACAGTGCTTAATACAGCTAAGACAACCCCATTTGAGATTAAGGATGGGATTGAGGCCAATGACGATACACGTTTACGTTACCGTTACCTTGACCTTCGTCGTCCAGAAATGTTGGAAAATCTTAAACTTCGTGCTAAGGTGACCCACTCTATCCGCAACTACTTGGATGAGTTGGAGTTTATCGACGTGGAGACACCATTCCTTTCTAAGTCAACGCCTGAAGGGGCGCGTGACTACTTGGTGCCATCTCGTGTTAATAAAGGGCATTTCTATGCTCTTCCTCAAAGTCCACAAATCACGAAACAACTCTTGATGAATGCTGGTTTTGACCGCTACTACCAAATCGTTAAATGTTTCCGTGACGAGGACTTGCGTGGTGACCGCCAGCCTGAGTTCACTCAGGTCGACTTGGAAACGTCTTTCCTTACTGAGCAAGAAATCCAAGATATCACAGAAGGTTTGATTGCGCGCGTCATGAAGGAAACAAAAGGCATTGAAGTCACTCTGCCTTTCCCTCGTATGAAATATGATGACGCTATGGCTCTTTACGGTTCTGACAAGCCAGATACCCGTTTTGACATGTTACTTCAGGACTTGACAGAAGTGGTCAAAGGTGTAGACTTTAAAGTCTTTTCAGAAGCACCTGCTGTAAAAGCAATTGTGGTCAAAGGAGCTGCGGACAACTATTCACGTAAAGACATCGACAAGATGACGGAAGTAGCCAAACAATATGGTGCCAAAGGTCTTGCTTGGGTCAAGGTAGTTGATGGAGAATTAAACGGACCAGTTGCTAAGTTCTTGACTGGCATCCAAGCAGAATTGACAACAGCGCTTGCTCTTGAAGATAAGGACCTCGTTCTCTTTGTGGCGGATACGCTTGAGGTAGCCAATGCAACACTCGGTGCCCTTCGTGGACGTATTGCCAAAGAGCTTGGCTTGATTAATAACGATAAATTCAACTTCCTTTGGGTGGTTGACTGGCCAATGTTTGAATGGTCTGAAGAAGAAGGTCGTTACATGAGCGCCCACCATCCGTTCACCCTTCCACAGGAAGAGACGGCTCACGAATTAGAAGGTGATTTGGCTAAGGTTCGTGCCATTGCTTACGATATCGTCTTGAACGGTTATGAACTTGGTGGTGGTAGCCTTCGTATCAACCAAAAAGACCTTCAAGAACGTATGTTCAAGGCTCTTGGTTTCTCAGCCGAAGAAGCAAATGACCAGTTTGGTTTCCTTCTTGAAGCCATGGACTATGGTTTCCCACCACACGGTGGCTTGGCTATCGGGCTTGACCGATTTGTCATGCTCTTAGCAGGAGAAGAAAATATTCGTGAAGTTATTGCCTTCCCTAAGAACAATAAGGCAAGTGACCCAATGACACAAGCTCCTTCAACAGTAGCTCTCAAACAACTAGAGGAACTCAGCTTACAAGTAGAAGAAGATGAAACAAGCAAAACGAATTAAGCGGTGGCGCTATTATCTGCGCCGCTTTGCTCATCAGATAAAAATTTTACGTGTCTTACAAAGCATCTCTCGCGAAAAATATGATGAGAAGATTTCGGCCTCTCTGGTCTATGGATTTTTATCAGCAGTAGCGGTCAATTTCTTTTTCCAACCAGGTCATGTGTATTCGAGTGGTGCGACAGGTCTGGCACAGATTATCTCTGCCTTGAGTAATCACTGGTTTGGTTTTCATATCCCGATTTCGTTGACCTTCTATGCCATTAATTTCCCTTTGATGGTCTTGGCTTGGTATCAAATTGGGCATAAGTTCACCGTCTTTACCTTTATAACGGTATCCATGAGTTCCTTCTTTATCCAGTTTGTCCCTGTGGCGACCTTGACGGAGGATCCCATTATCAATGCCCTTTTTGGGGGTGTTGTCATGGGCTTGGGGATTGGTTTTGCTCTTCGAAACAATATCTCCAGTGGTGGGACGGATATCGTCAGCCTGACTATTCGCAAGAAAACGGGTAAGAATGTTGGTAGTATTTCTTTCTTGGTAAATGGGACCATCATGCTGATAGCAGGCTTGACCTTTGGTTGGGAATACGCTCTCTACTCTATGATTACCATCTTTGTCTCTAGCCGTGTCACAGACGCTGTCTTTACCAAGCAAAAACGGATGCAGGCCATGATTGTGACCAATCATCCAGAGAAGGTAATTGAAAAAATCCATAAAAAATTGCACCGCGGTGCAACCATGATCCACGATGCAGAAGGAACCTATAATCACGAAAGAAAGGCAGTTTTAATCACTGTCATTACACGTGCAGAGTTTAATGAATTTAAACAGATTATGAAACAGGTGGATCCAAGCGCCTTTGTCTCTGTCTCGGAGAATGTTCATATTTTGGGACGGTTCGTTGAAACAGATAATTAGTGATCAAAAAAACCAGCGCGAGCTGGTTTTTATTTTTCGATAATTTTGTGGGCAATCAACTGACGGTAACAAATTTGTTTATTGCTTTTAGCATCGCTGATAATCTGGAGGATGGTTTCAAGGGAAACACGACCAAGTTCTAGGCTATTGATATCAACATAGGCTGCCAAGTTGAGCTTGGGATTGACCGAGTCGAAGCTGAGGACAGGGACATCCAGTTGGTGTTTTGCGATGTAATCACAGACCCCTGCAGCAAGGAGACTATCAATGGTAATAATAGCGTCAATATTTGAATCGTGTTTGAAGAGAAGTCTACTAAAGCGATAACCATTATCTTCAAGAAATTCAGTAGCAAAGTAAGTCAGATTAGTATCGAGAGGAAGTTGGTGTTGTTTTAGAGCTAGCTCGTAACCTGTCAGACGGTCTTGTGTTACGAAGAGTCGCTTAGTCCCTCCGATAAAGGCAATTCGCTTGCATCCTTTTTTGATGAAATACTCTGTCGCATCAAAACCAGCTTGGACATTGTCATTATCGACTAGAGGGATAAAGGGTGAAATAGATTTCCCTAGGATGAGGAAGGGAAACTGCTCATCAGCGACCAGTTTGACCAAGGGGTCATTCTCTTCGGCATAAAGGAAAATCAAACCATCCACACGTTTACCGTAAACCATCTGTGAAATAGCTTTAAGACGCTCTTTTTCATCTTTACCTGTTGCAATCTGAATAGCATAGTGGTTTTCAGATGCGACTTGGGCGATACCACGGAGGACAGATGGGAAAAAAGGATTTTGATAGAAGGCGTCTGAGTCGTCAGGAAGCACCAAGCCGATAACTTGGGTATAACTGCTTACCAAGCTACGAGCGTTGAGGTTGGGGTGGTAATTGAGTTCCTTCATAGCCTTGCGAACGCGTTTTTTTGTTTCGTCGCTAATGGTTGATTTATTTTGAATAACACGGGTTACGGTTGAAGGCGAAACACCAGCAGCCTTGGCCACGTCTTTAATCGTAACGGGCATAAAAATCTCCTATTTATGGTAATCTGGATCACGGAAATGCGTTTTATAAAAGATAGTGACCAGATATAGAACAAAAAGAATGTTTTGTACAGTAATCAGAGTTGTCATATTTTGGCCAAATAATCCCAAAACAAGCGTAATCAGAGTTGGTAATCCTAAACAGTTCAAGATAAAATGGTAGCACTCTTTAAAGGTCCTAAATGAAAAGAGGCGCGATTTCTTAGTGATATAAAGGAGAAGACTAGCTCCTAGAGAGACAATGAAGAAATTCAAACCAAAGAGGAAGCTAGCACCGAGAACTAGGAAGAGACTGATATAGACACGATTCTGCTGGTACCAGTCTTTAGAAATGGCTTGGGTCAAGCTGTCTTTGTTTTTGAAACTCTCAGTCTGAATCGCTCGGTAAGAGACGCGGGTCAGTTCTTTACTTTCCTTGCTGATGACGAGCTCATTCGTATCGAAATGCAGTTGCAAGTCCTTAGGTAATTCCTTGCTTTGACTTGGACCGATCACGATAGAAGGCTCTTGACTAGCTGTTCCAGTATAAGTTAATTTGCCATCAACAATTGTAGCGTGTTCAGAGAGATCCTGTACAACCTTATCTGTCAATGGTTCATAGACATTATCGATAAAGGTTTCTAGCGGATAAGTCTCCTGCGAGCTGTTTTGGATGGCAATAGGTACCATAGATAAGCTGATAAGGAAGATACTGGTAAAGAGAAGTTGGAACCAGTTGAGTCCGAAACGTTTGGACAGGGGCTTACGAAATCCCCAAATACTTGAAAAGTATGAAAATGGATATGGAAGCATAGGTATCTTTCTAAAAGGTGTTTTCTATATGAGTATTATTATATAGAGAAATGTGCTTTATTTCAAGTCTAGGGGATAAATTGCTTGTTGTTAGTATATATTTTGTAGCAATAAGAAAAGGGTGGCGGGGATATATTATCCCTTGTCGCCACCACTTGTAAGTCCTGAAACAAAGTTCTTTTGTAGGAAGAAGAAGAGAATACAGATTGGAAGGGCGATGAGGATAGCACCTGCTGAGAAGTAGGCAATCTTCAAGTTCTTCGCATTGTTGACGAAGGTTTGGAGACCAACGGCAACAGTAAAGTATTCTTTCTCACGAAGCAAGAAACTAGAGAGGATGTAGTCCCCGAAAGGTCCCATGAAGGCCCAGAGAGCTTGTACGGCAACCATTGGGCGAACAAGTGGAAGAACAATTTGCCAGAAGCGACGGAAGTGTCCTGCACCGTCTAGTTTTGCAGATTCGTCTAGAGACATTGGCACTGTATCGAAGTAGCCTTTCATGAGCCAAGCATTCATCGGGATACCACCACCAACGTATAGGAAGATGAGGAACCAGCTGTGGTTAAGGGCGTTCAACATAAGCGCCATAACGAAGAAGGCTGTCAAAGCGGCCATGGTTGGCACCATTTGGATAATCAAGAAGAAGACCAAACTTTGTTTACGAGCCAAGAAGTTGTAACGGCTGTAGGCATAACCAGCAAGTACGATGATACTTGTTTGAACCGCCATGGTAACCAAGGCGATGATCAAGGTATTGAGATACCAAGTACCGTATAGAGTTTCAGTAAAGAGTCCTTTAAAGTTATCAAAATTGAAGTCGATGTTAGTATCAAGTTTAAAGGCTGCGACGTTACCTGCTTTAAAGGCTGACATGATGGTAATCAACAGTGGATAGATAATCACGATTGATAGACCAATCAAGTAGAGGTAAGTAAGGGTTTGAGTCAGTCTACGTTTGAGTTTAATTGAGTTATTCATCTTAGACGTCCTCCATATCAAATGCGTGTAGTTTCTTGAATGCGATCATAGAGATTGAGATGACAATGATAGAGATAATCAAGGTAACAGCAGCCGCCATTGAGTATTGAGGAGATGTACCTGTTGTCAAACGGTAGATCCATGAGATCAAGATATCAGTTGAACCAGCTCCCCCTCCGACACTACCAGGACCTCCACCATTGAAGAGGTACATGATAGAGAAGTTGTTAAAGTTGAAGGTGTATTGGCTAATCAAAGTAGGTGCAGCAACAGCCAAGATCATTGGGAAAGTGATGTTGCGGAATTTTTGCCAAGCATTAGCACCGTCAATATAAGCTGCTTCGTAAAGGTCGTTAGGAATAGATTGCAAGATACCCAAGGTCAAAACGTAGATATATGGGAATCCAAGCCAACCTTGCATCATAATCAAGGCAATCTTAGTCCAAGTTGGGTCTGTTTTCCAAGGAATAAGAGCACCATCAAGGAAAGGAAGGAATTTAGCCAAGATTGGCAATACTTGAGTGTTGATAGCACCAACACTATCGTTAAACATGTTTGAGAATGTCAGGATAGTGATGAAGGCTGGGACAGCCCAAGGAAGAAGGAAAATAACACCGAAGATACGTTTTCCTTTGATAAATGGTTGGTTAGCAATGATAGCTGTGAAGATACCAATCACGATCTGTAAAGTTGAGGCAGATAAAGCCCAGATGATAGTCCAAGAAAGGACGGCACCAAAGGCAGAACGGAAGGTACTCAAGCTCCAAATGTTTGTAAAGTTGGTCAAACCAACCCAGTCCAACAATTTGTTTGGTGGCAAGTGTTGGAAGTCGTAGTTGGTAAAGGCGATCATCAAGGTTACGATAACTGGGAAGATAATCGCAAAAGTCATGGCAATGTAAGATGGAATGATTAAGAGGTAAGGGAAGCCATTTTCATAGATTCCTTTGACCATTTCTTTAAAGGTAAGTGCTACTGGTATGCCATTGTTAATGTGTTTGGCAGTTGTATGTGCGTCTTTGATATTTGCGAAATAAAAGAGTACATAAACAACTACAAAGATTAAATGGAAGGCACCACGAATCAGCATAAAGAGGGAATTATCACGACCTGGTTTGTCACCAAGAGTGATGAGATTGCTCAATTCAGGGGCTGCAAGTGCTAGGAAGTAAAGGACGAATACGATGGTTACACCAAGGAAGATAAAACCTTTGGCTTTTTGTTTATTGTAAATCTGTCCTAACCCAGGAATGATAGACAGCAGAGCTGCTTTACTAGGTTGTTGCTTTTCCATAATAACTCCTTTCATAGGATACTGGTTTCTAATTAAAACCTAAACTATATATGTTTTTGATTGATAAATTCAAAGGGGGATTTGATTTCCACCCCCCTTGAACAAATTTTTTATTCACCAAATTTTTGTTTGATTGTTTCTTTGATCAATGTTACAGCGTCGTTAGCAGCTGTTTTCGCATCTTTCTTACCACTTACAGCATCAAAGAGCATAGTTTTCGCTGGATCCCAAACTGCAGACATTTGAGAGATGTTTGGCATTGGTTGAGCGTTCTTGAACTGTTTGATAACAGCTGTTGTCAACTCATCATTTTTACCTTCAGCATATGTACGAGCTTCAGTGTTAGCTGGGATTTCGTTAGTTGTATCGTAGAAGGCTTTTTGTTCTTCAGTTGAAACAAGGAAGTCTACAAATTTTTGAGCGCCTTCAAGGTTCTTAGTGCTTGATGGGATGATCCAAGCTTTACCACCACCGAATGCAGCATATTCTTTTCCATTTGGAAGAGTTGGGATAGTTGCAACACCGTAGTTTACTTTAGCATCTTTAAAGGCTTGAGCTTTCCAAGGTCCGTCGATGATAGCAGCTGTTTTACCTTCTTGGAATTGAGTTTGGATTAAGTTGCCAGCACCTTCAGTATCTTGCATACCTTTAGGCCATTTTTCATACCAAGATTTAGCGTAGTTGATACCTGCGATAGAACCGTCGTTTGCAAGACCGATATCTTTGGCGTCTTTACCGTTTTGTCCGAATACGTAAGCACCGTTACCAGCAAGAAGTCCATATGCATAGTAGAAGTTTGTCCAGTCAGCTAGGAAAGCAGAAGTTTTTCCATCTTCTCCAGCGAAGGCATATTTGCTATCTTTAGCAAGGTTTTCTAAGTCAGCAAAAGTTTTTGGAGCTTCTTTTACCAAGTCTTTGTTGTAGTACATAACAAGTGACTCGATAACAGCAGGAGCACCGTAAACTTTACCATCAGCAGCTGTTACAAGAGATTTAGTTTTATCATCTGTTTTAGCGCCGTCGCTCAATTTAACTTCTGAAAGTTGTCCGTCAGTACCAAGGCTACCTACACGGTCGTATGGAGCCATCATAACGTCAGCAGCTTGACCTGATTGGTTGTCAAGAGAAAGTTTGTCAAGCCCACCCATTTGGTCTCCTGTTTTGATGGTAACTTTTACGCCAGCTTCTTTTTCGTAAGCTTTTGCAGCTGATTCAGCAAAGGCTTTATATTGGTCTTCAACGTAGAAAGTGAGTTCTTTGGCTTCAGATGAACCAGAATCAGCAGGCTTATCAGCAGTTTTGCTTCCGCAAGCTACCAAAAGCAAGCTAGCAAGTGTAGCAGTTCCAAGAACAGCAGCGCTCTTCATGAATTTAGATGACATAGTGTATTCCTCCTAAAGAATAACAAATTTTATAATGAGGAAACGCAAACGTTTTCCTTTATGGGACTAGTATAGCACAATCGGAAAGCGGTTGCAAGTGTTTTTTGTAAAAATTTTTAAAAATTTTTACAAAAAAAGNAAACGCTTCATCGTTATATAATAGTAGAAAATCTCAAAAATCCGTTTTGTTTTAAATTTAAAAAAGTTGAGAAAACGATTGCCTAATTTACAAATGGAAAGCAGAGAGGATTCTCACTTTATTTTTGCTTAATAAGATAAGTGAAAACCTTATTTCTATTTTGTTTGTTTCCTGAAAGGATATATATACAAGTAAGAAGAAAAAATTTAAAAAAATAATCAAAAAAGTTATTTAAAACCGCTTGCATTTATCAAGAAAATGAGTTATACTAGTAATAGCGCAAACGTTTGCGTTCATAAAAATGTAATATCTAACTATAAACACATGAGGTGCTTATTATGAAAAAACGTCAAAGTGGTGTGTTGATGCACATTTCTTCTCTTCCAGGGGTATACGGAATCGGATCATTTGGTAAAAGTGCTTACGACTTCGTTGATTTCTTGGTTCGCACAAAACAACGTTACTGGCAAATCCTTCCACTAGGAACAACTAGTTACGGAGACTCTCCTTACCAATCTTTCTCAGCCTTCGCAGGGAACACTCATTTTATCGATTTAGATATCTTGGTGAAACAAGGCTTGTTGCAAGCAAGTGACCTTGAAGGAGTTGACTTTGGTAGTGATGCTTCTGAAGTTGATTATGCGAAAATCTACTATGCACGTCGTCCTCTTTTAGAAAAAGCGGTAAAACGTTTCTTGGAAGTAGGAGATGTTAAAGATTTTGAGAAATTCGCTCAAGACAACCAATCATGGCTTGAACTCTTTGCAGAGTATATGGCTATTAAAGAGCATTTTGACAATCTTGCTTGGACTGAATGGCCAGATGCAGATGCTCGCGCTCGTAAAGCTACAGCACTTGAAAGCTACCGTGAGCAATTGGCAGACAAGTTGGTTTACCACCGTGTGACTCAATACTTCTTCTTCCAACAATGGTTGAAATTGAAAGCTTACGCTAACGACAACCACATTGAAATCGTTGGGGACATGCCAATCTATGTAGCGGAAGATTCAAGCGATATGTGGGCAAATCCACATCTCTTCAAGACTGATGTCAACGGTAAGGCGACTTGCATCGCAGGATGCCCACCAGATGAGTTTTCTGCAACTGGTCAGCTTTGGGGTAACCCAATCTATGACTGGGAAGCAATGGACAAAGATGGTTACAAATGGTGGATTGAACGCTTGCGTGAAAGCTTCAAAATCTACGACATCGTTCGTATTGACCACTTCCGTGGTTTCGAATCTTACTGGGAAATCCCTGCTGGTTCCGATACAGCAGCACCTGGTGAGTGGGTGAAAGGCCCTGGCTACAAGCTTTTTGCAGCCGTTAAGGAAGAACTTGGTGAGCTAAACATCATCGCAGAAGATCTTGGTTTCATGACAGACGAAGTTATCGAATTGCGTGAACGTACGGGCTTCCCAGGAATGAAGATTCTTCAATTTGCATTCAACCCAGAAGACGAAAGCATCGATAGCCCACACTTGGCACCTGCTAACTCAGTTATGTACACAGGAACACACGATAACAATACGGTCCTTGGTTGGTACCGTAACGAGATCGATGATGCGACTCGTGAATACATGGCTCGCTACACTAACCGTAAAGAATACGAAACAGTGCCACATGCTATGCTTCGTACAGTCTTTTCATCAGTTAGCTTCATGGCAATTGCAACGATGCAAGATTTGCTAGAATTGGATGAGGCAGCTCGTATGAACTTCCCATCTACCCTTGGTGGAAACTGGTCTTGGCGTATGACTGAAGATCAATTGACGCCAGCTGTCGAGGAAGGCTTGCTTGACTTGACAACAATCTATCGCCGAATCAATGAAAATTTGGTAGAATTAAAGAAATAATACAATATCAGGAGACACCTTAAACATGTTATCACTACAAGAATTTGTACAAAATCGTTACAATAAAACCATTGCAGAATGTAGCAATGAAGAGCTTTACCTGGCTCTTCTTAACTACAGCAAGCTTGCAAGTAGCAAAAAACCAGTTAACACTGGTAAGAAAAAAGTTTACTACATCTCAGCTGAGTTCTTGATTGGTAAACTTTTGTCAAACAACTTGATCAACCTTGGTCTTTACGACGATGTCAAAAAAGAACTTGCAGCTGCAGGTAAAGACTTGATTGAAGTTGAAGAAGTTGAATTGGAACCATCTCTTGGTAATGGTGGTTTGGGACGTTTGGCTGCCTGCTTTATCGACTCAATTGCTACTCTTGGTTTGAACGGTGACGGTGTTGGTCTTAACTACCACTACGGTCTTTTCCAACAAGTTCTTAAAAATAATCAACAAGAAACAATTCCAAATGCATGGTTGACAGAGCAAAACTGGTTGGTTCGCTCAAGCCGTAGCTACCAAGTGCCATTTGCTCACTTCACATTGACATCAACTCTTTACGATATCGATGTACCTGGTTACAAGACAGAAACTAAGAACCGCTTGCGTTTGTTTGACTTGGATTCAGTTGATTCTTCTATCATCGAAGATGGTATCAACTTTGACAAGACGGACATCGCTCGCAACTTGACTCTTTTCCTTTACCCAGATGATAGTGACCGTCAAGGTGAATTGCTCCGTATCTTCCAACAATATTTCATGGTTTCAAACGGTGCGCAATTGATCATCGACGAAGCAATCGAAAAAGGAAGCAACTTGCATGACCTTGCTGATTACGCAGTTGTACAAATCAACGATACTCACCCATCAATGGTCATCCCTGAATTGATCCGTCTTTTGACTGCTCGTGGTATCGATCTTGATGAAGCAATCTCAATCGTTCGTAGCATGACTGCCTACACTAACCACACAATCCTTGCTGAAGCCCTTGAAAAATGGCCTCTTGAATTCTTGCAAGAAGTGGTTCCTCACTTGGTACCAATCATCGAAGAATTGGACCGTCGTGTGAAAGCAGAAGTGAAAGATCCAGCTGTTCAAATTATTGACGAGAGTGGACGTGTTCACATGGCTCACATGGATATCCACTACGGATACAGTGTTAACGGAGTAGCAGCACTTCACACTGAAATCTTGAAGAACTCTGAGTTGAAAGCTTTCTACGACCTTTACCCAGAAAAATTCAACAACAAAACAAACGGTATCACTTTCCGTCGTTGGCTCATGCATGCTAACCCAAGCTTGTCTCACTACTTGGATGAGATTCTTGGAGAAGGTTGGCACCATGAAGCAGATGAGCTTGAAAAACTCTTGTCTTATGAAGACAAAGCAGCTGTCAAAGAAAAATTGGAAAGCATCAAGGCTCACAACAAACGTAAATTGGCTCGTCACTTGAAAGAACACCAAGGTGTGGAAATCAATCCAAACTCTATCTTTGATATCCAAATCAAACGTCTTCACGAGTACAAACGCCAACAAATGAACGCTTTGTACGTAATCCACAAATATCTTGACATCAAAGCTGGGAACATCCCTGCTCGCCCAATCACAATCTTCTTTGGTGGTAAAGCAGCTCCAGCCTACACAATTGCTCAAGACATCATCCACTTGATCCTTTGCATGTCAGAAGTTATTGCTAACGATCCAGCAGTAGCTCCACACCTGCAAGTAGTTATGGTTGAAAACTACAACGTTACTGCAGCAAGCTTCCTTATCCCAGCATGTGATATCTCAGAACAAATCTCACTTGCTTCTAAAGAAGCTTCAGGTACTGGTAACATGAAATTCATGTTGAACGGAGCTTTGACACTTGGTACTATGGACGGTGCTAACGTGGAAATCGCTGAGTTGGTTGGCGACGAAAACATCTACATCTTTGGTGAAGATTCAGAAACTGTTATCGACCTTTACGCAAAAGCAGCTTACAAATCAAGCGAATTCTACGCCCGTAAAGCTATCAAACCATTGGTTGACTTCATCGTTAGCGATGCAGTTCTTGCAGCTGGAAACAAAGAGCGCTTGGAACGTCTTTACAAGGAATTGATCAACAAAGACTGGTTCATGACTCTTCTTGACTTGGAAGACTACATCAAAGTCAAAGAGCAAATGTTGGCTGACTACGAAGACCGTGACGCATGGTTGGATAAAGTTATCGTTAACATTTCTAAAGCAGGATTCTTCTCATCTGACCGTACAATCGCTCAGTATAACGAAGATATCTGGCACTTGAATTAATACTCTTCGAAAATCTCTTCAAACCACGTCAGCGTTGCCTTGCCGTACTCAAGTACAGCCTGCGGCTAGCTTCCTAGTTTGCTCTTTGATTTTCATTGAGTATAAGATACAAGATTTATACTAATACACTTTCCTATGAAGCGAATTTCGATTGAAATTCGCTTTTTTGAATGCTGTGGGTTTGGGTCAATCTTGTTTTAAAAAGATAGAAATCATAGATACAGTGAACGCATAACACTTTATTTCAGCCTTATGTTTCTTCGTAGTTGCTTACCTCATATTTTTTGTATTCGCTTACATAAAGTGTTATAATATAATTATAGGAAAGAAGGTGTTTTTATGTGGAAAAAATATTTTTCAAAATATAGATGGACTGATTTATTTTGGATTTTATTTATCATTTTGACCTGCCTCTATATTGGTAACCATGATTTGTTTCCTCTCAATCATCAAGAAATCTCTCTTCGAGGTAGTTTCTGGGGATCTGTACTCGCCTTATATCAATTGCTATTTATTGATAAATTTATTATTTCGAATCGAAAATAAATGGAGAAGCTAAAAGCTTTAAATGTTTTAGACTTTTGGGATAGATAGTTTAAAAATTGAAATTTAAAACCGCAGATCTTCTTGAAATGCGGTTTTTTGTGTTAATTATAGTACTTTCCCAACCAGAATCTCAGCCTCAATAGTAATCTCTGTCAAGTCGCTCCAGTCAATCTTACTCTGGTTAACATGAAAGAGTAGAGGAGTCATGCTGAGTAGGGCTTGGAGTTGCTCTGTTGTGATAGTCTTAGTCAGAGAGGCCGTTTGGCTAGATAGGATGGTAAAGTGTTCTTGGAAATGATTTTTGATATCTTGATTAGAATAATCTTTGTTTGTCAGCTGGTCTTGTACCCTTTGACGAATTTCCTTGAGGTGATTTTTAGTTGGAATAACCTTTATCAAGATACCATCTTTGGATAAAACGCGACGAAATTCTCCGTAATTGGCAGGGGAAAAGATATCAAGTAAGATATCCATGCTGGCGTCTTTTATAGGAAGACGAGCCAAGTCGCCAACGAACCAATTGACTGCCCAGTTGGGTTCGCTCTTGGCAGCGATTTGGACGGAATCTTTGGAGATGTCAAAGGCATAGAAAGTTTTTTCAGAGTGACTTTCTTGTAGTTTACGAGAATAGAAGCCCTCGCCACAACCGATATCCAAGACAGTTTTTGCAGATGGATTAGTTGCTAGCAAGTTCGAAATATCTTCTAAAATAGCCTGATAAAATCCAGCTTCTAGGATTTGTTGACGGTTTTGAAAATTTTCCTTGTCGTAGTTAGCAGATTGCTTAATTTGAGGTGCCAGATTGACATAGCCGAATTTCGCCAAGTCAAAAGAATGACGGTTGCAGCACTTGAAACTAGTCTCTAGCAGAGTCAGATTTTCTTGACAGATAGGACAGGCAAAGGCAGTAGCAGAAGCAAAACGCTGAAGTTTGGGTTTGAGATTTGTATTCATAGTTTAAGTGTATCAAAAGAGGCAAATGAAAGCAACTTTAGGAATAAGTAGATGGGAGATTCAGTAGAAATAAAACTAATACTCTTCGAAAATCAAATTCAAACCACGTCAACGTCGCCTTGCCGTACTCAAGTACAGCCTGCGGCTAGTTTCCTAGTTTGCTCTTTGATTTTCATTGAGTATAATTCTCCAATTTATAAAATAAAATTGCTTTTATATCTAAATTGCTATATAATAATGATAAGGAGGAAATAAGTATGTTAAAAGAAGTATTAAGCGTCGCAAAAGTTGCGAAAAAATCATCACTCTTTTTGGGTGGTGTCGCATTTGGTACCCTTGGTTTGAAGATCTTGGCAAGTAAGGAAGCTAAAAAAGGTTATTCTAAAGCTTTAGCTAAGGCTTATAAGTTAAAAGACGAGCTAGATGCATCTGTTTCTGTTGTGAAGCAACATGGAGACGATGTCTTGCAAGATGCCAAATATTTGTACGAACAAGAGAAAAAAGAAGAGCAATTAGATAGCCTTATAGGGGAATAATATGTCTTTTAAAGTGCTACATAGAGGATACCAACATATTCGCCTATCATCTTCTTTTTCACTCACCTTGGATATTCAAGACTATCTTCGTTCCTTGGCGAGAGATGAAAAGGGGATTGAGTCCATCCAGTTTTACATGGATCAACAGCACTTTACTCTACGTATAAAAGAAGGCTTTTCTGTATTAGATAATGCAGAAGCCTTTTTAAAAAGAATTGATAAAGGGAAAGTTTCTGAGTTGATGACTCTTCCCATTCGTAGAGAAGAGAGTGCTTATTCTATTGTTTCAGGTGCAGCGATTAAGCGTGTACTTTTTCGTAGTTTTGTGCCGTATCCTATTCGCTATATATGGACTTGTTATCAGGCTTTGGGTTATATTAGAGAAGCCTATCAAACACTAGCGCGTAAGGAACTAACGATGGAGGTCTTGGACTGTTCGGCGATTTTATTGTCCTTGTTTATGAACCAATCCAAGACAGCTAGCAATATCATGTTTATGCTTGATTTGGGGAATCATTTAGATCAGTGGTCCTTGAAAAAAACTGCAACAGATTTAGAACAAAGCCTTCTTGCAAAAGAGAGCGATGTATTCCTAGTACAGGGCGATACGGTTGTTAGTATCAAGAGTTCCGATGTTCAAATAGGAGATGTCTTGGTCCTATCTCAAGGAAATGAAATTCTGTTTGATGGACAAGTAGTTTCAGGTTTAGGTATGGTCAACGAAAGTTCCTTGACGGGAGAGAGTTTTCCAGTTGAAAAAAGAGAGTCTGATTTGGTTTGTGCAAATACAGTATTAGAAACTGGAGAGTTACGCATTCGTGTAACCGATAATCAGATGAACAGCCGGATTTTACAACTGATTGAGTTAATGAAGAAGTCTGAAGAAAACAAGAAAACGAAACAACGCTATTTCATCAAGATGGCGGATAAGGTCGTCAAATATAATTTCTTGGGGGCTGGGCTAACTTACCTATTAACAGGTTCTTTTTCTAAGGCTATTTCTTTCCTATTAGTCGATTTCTCCTGCGCTTTGAAAATCTCTACTCCTGTAGCTTATTTAACAGCTATCAAGGAGGGGTTGAATCGTGAAATGGTGATTAAGGATGGGGATGTTCTGGAGAAATATCTGGAAGTTGATACTTTCTTGTTTGATAAGACGGGAACAATCACAACTAGTTATCCTATAGTTGAAAAGGTGTTACCTTTTGGGGACTATAGTGAGGAAGATATTCTCAGAATCAGTGCCTGTCTTGAGGAACACATTTATCATCCTATTGCTAATGCCATCGTCAAGCAAGCTGAGATAGAGGGGATTGAACATGAGGAAATGCATGGGAAACTCCAATATATCGCAAGCAAGGGGATCAAATCTCATATAGATGGGCAACCAGTTCTTATTGGGAATTATGTTTTAATGCAGGATGAGCAAATTCATATCAGTTCAGAACAAAATGCTTTAATTGAAGAGTACAAGAGTCACTACAATCTCTTATTCTTGGCTTATCAGAATGAATTGATTGGAATGTTCTGCATTCATACTCCTTTGAGAAAAGAAGCCAAAGCAGCCTTGGAGAAACTTAAGGCACAAGGGAAAAAATTGATTCTGGCAACAGGGGACACCCTGGTTAGGACAGAGGAATTAGTCAAAGATTTGCCCTTTGATCAGGTCTATACAGACTTGAAACCTGATGGGAAATTTGAGTTAGTAGAGGAACTGCAGAAAGCAGGTCATACTATTTTGATGGTTGGAGATGGGTTGAATGACTCAGCGGCTCTAACCCTATCAGATATCGGTGTGGTGATGAATGAGAGTGCAGATATTTCTAAGCAGATGAGTGATATCTTATTGTTAGATAATCGTTTGGATTTCTTCCAAGAGTTGGATTCGCTATCATCATCTTTGCAAAAACTCATCAAGAAGAATATTCAAGATACCGTTGTCGTAAATAGTAGTTTGATTGGCTTTGGCTTGTTTAATTGGCTCAGTCCTTCAAATCTCTCTATCTTACATAATCTAACAACCTTGCGCATTGTCCTGCGTAGTCTGTCTATTAAAAATAGATAGATGTGGTTATCAACAACAAAAAGGAGTTACCTTTCTTGAGGTTAACTCCTTTGTTTATAGGTAAATGTTGAATAGTTTAGTAAGTCAATACAAAGTATTTTTTCTTACCGCGACGGATAACAGTCAGTTCGTTTTCTAACTTATCTGCATCACTCAAGACATAGTCAAGGTCTTGGATACGGTCGCCATTTACGTAGATAGCTCCATTTTGGACATCTTCACGGGCTTGGCGTTTTGAGTTGACCACACCAGATGAAACGAGCAGTTCTACGATATTGTGGTTTTCTTCTGCTTGAACTTGGTAGTTTGGCACTCCACGAAGTCCTTGTTTGAGTTCTTTGACAGAAAGATTTTTGATGTTTCCTGCAAAGAGTTGCTCAGTGATGTTGAGAGCTTCTTTGTAAGCTTCTTCTCCGTGTACAAGTGTAACAACTTCACGAGCCAAGACTTTTTGAGCCAAGCGTTCGTGTGGAGCTGCTTCAAATTGTTTGCGGATGTCTTCAATCTCATCAAGTGACAAGAAAGTAAAGATTTTCAAGAAGCGAACAGCGTCAGCGTCCATAACATTCATCCAGAATTGGTACATTTCGTATGGAGAAGTTTTTTCAGGATTGAGCCAGACTGCGTTTCCTTCTGATTTACCAAATTTCTTACCAGTTGCATCTGTAATCAATGGAACAGTGATAACGTGGCCAGTCTTATCAGCCTTACGACGAAGTAATTCGGTACCAGCTGTCATATTTCCCCACTGGTCAGAACCACCGATTTGAAGCGTTACGTTATGGTCTTGGTTAAGAACGAAGAAGTCGTACCCTTGCATGATTTGGTAAGCAAACTCAGTGTAAGAAATTCCTGTTTCAATCCGTTTTTTCACAGACTCCTTACTCATCATGTAGTTGACAGTGAAGTATTTTCCGATATCACGGAGGAAGTCAATGAAGCTGATGCTGCCAAACCAGTCGTAGTTGTTGACCATGACAGCCTTGTTTTCACCATTTTCAAAGTCAAGAAAACGAGAAAGTTGTCCTTGGATAGACTTGACCCAGCCATCTACTGTGTCTTTTGTTTGGAGACTACGTTCAGCATCTTTGAAGGACGGATCTCCAATGAGACCTGTAGCACCGCCAACGAGCGCATAAGGTTTATGACCTGCTAGCTGCAAGCGACGACTTGTCAAGATTGCGACAAGGTGGCCTAGGTGAAGGCTGTCAGCAGTTGGATCGTAGCCAGTATAATAAGAAACTTGACCTTCTTCTAGGGCTTTACGCAAAGCTTCTTCATCAGTCGTTTGAAAAATCAAACCACGCTCTTTTAGCTCATCAAAAATGTGCATGTGTCTTTTCTCCTTTTTAAAAATATTGTTTCTACCTATTGTATCACAAACTTGGGCAATAGCCTAGTAGAATAAGGAAGAAAGTGGCTATTTTATTGAAAGTTTACCTTTTATGGTATAATAGATAGAGTGAGGAAATCCATGCAAAATCAATTAAATGAATTAAAACGAAAAATGCTGGAATTTTTCCAGCTAGTAAAATCAAACATAAATCATAAAAAATCAGAGAAAGTCTCAGAAGAGAAGCAGTCGGATGGGACAAGTGGGAAAGTTCTGGCTATCCTAGGTAGCCTTTTAGTTGCTATCAAGGGAATTTTGAATACTCTCTTTATTCTAGGCTTTATCGGTGGGCTTTTTGGTGCTGGTGTAGCTCTTGGTTATGGAGTTGCTTTGTTTGACAAGGCTAAGGTTCCTCAAGCGGAGGACTTGGTCAAGCAGGTTAAAAATATTTCTTCCATCTCAGAAATTGTTTATGCAGATGGGAGTGTCATTGCTTCTATCGAGAGCGACCTACTGCGAACTTCTGTTTCATCTGAGGAAATATCAGACAATCTCAAAAAGGCTATCGTTGCAACTGAGGACGAACATTTTCTTGAACATAAGGGGGTTGTGCCAAAAGCTGTGATTCGGGCGACTTTGGGAACCTTTGCAGGTTTGGGCTCATCTAGCGGGGGCTCGACCTTGACCCAACAGTTAATCAAACAACAAGTGGTCGGAGATGCTCCTACTTTGGCTCGTAAGGCTACAGAAATTGTTGATGCCCTTGCCTTGGAACGCAGCATGAGTAAGGATGAAATCTTGACTACTTATCTCAATGTCGCTCCCTTTGGTCGAAATCATAAAGGACAGAATATTGCAGGTGCCCAGCAAGCTGCTGAAGGGATTTTCGGTATCGATGCCAACAAGCTGAGTATTCCCCAAGCCGCTTTCTTAGCAGGTTTGCCACAGAGTCCGATTACCTATTCCCCTTATGAAAATACTGGAGAGTTAAAGAGTGATGAAGACTTAGAACTTGGTTTGAAGCGGGCTAAGGATGTTCTCTACAACATGTACCGTACGGGTGCTCTGACTCAAGAAGAATACGACCAGTACAAGGATTATAATCTCAAACAAGATTTCTTGCCATCAGGAACTATCAATGCTGTTTCGAGGGATTACCTTTACTTTACGGCTATGGCTGAAGCGACAGACCGTATGTATGATTATTTAGTTCAACAGGACAACGTCTCTAGTCAGGAGTTGAAAAAGGAAGCGGTTCAAAAGGCTTATCATGAGCGAGCTGAGCAGGAACTAAGTAACGGTGGCTATAAAATCACGACAACGATCAATAAAAAAATCCATAACGCCATGCAAAATGCAGTTGCTAACTACGGTCGTTTGGTAGATGATGCGACTGGGCAGCCTGAAGTAGGGAATGTTTTGATGGACAATAAAACGGGGGCTGTTCTAGGATTTGTTGGTGGTCGTAATTACCAGACTAACCAAAACAATCACGCCTTCGACACTAAGCGTTCGCCAGCCTCTACAACCAAGCCTTTGTTGGCCTACGGTATTGCCATTGACCAAGGTTTGATGGGAAGTGCTAGTATCTTGTCCAATTATCCAACAAAATTCTCTAATGGAAATCCTATCATGTATGTAAATAGTCCAGGTACAGGCATGATGACCCTGGGTGAAGCCTTGAACTATTCGTGGAATATCCCAGCCTATTGGACCTATCGCATGCTGCGTGAGAAGGGCGTGGATGTCAAGGGTTACATGGAGAAAATGGGTTACGAGATTCCGGAGTACGGTATCGAAAGTCTGCCTATGGGCGGTGGTATTGAAGTCACAGTTGCCCAGCATACCAATGGTTATCAAACAATTGCCAATAACGGTGTCTACCATCAGAAACATGTGATTTCTAAGATTGAATCATCTGACGGTAGAGTAATCTATGAATTCCAAGACAAGCCAGTTCAAGTGTACTCGAAGGCAACAGCAACAATTATGCAGAGTTTGCTTCGTGAGGTGATTTCATCTCGGATCACTTCAAGTTTCCAAACGGATTTGGCTTCTATCAATTCAAGCTTAGCTCGTGCAGACTGGATTGGTAAGACTGGTACAACCAATGAAGATGAAAATATGTGGCTCATGCTGTCAACACCAAGATTGACTCTAGGTGGTTGGCTAGGGCATGATGACAACCGCCCAATGGCTAAGGGGGCTGGGCATTATCGAAATGCCAAATATATGGCCTACTTGGTCAATGCTATCCAACAGGCCGAGCCTGGTGTTTGGGGCAATGAACGCTTTAGTCTTGATTCTAGTGTGACCCAATCTCAGGTCCTCAGATCTACAGGACAGAAGCCAGGCAAAGTATCCGTTAATGGGAAAATAGTGGATCTTTCAGGTTCTACTGTAACGAGCTATTGGGCTAATAAGGTGGGAGCTCCTACAACAAGCTATCACTTTGCTATTGGAGGAAGTGAAGCAGATTATCAAAACGCTTGGTCAAGTATCGTTAGCACATTGCCAACCCCTTCTAGCTCAAGTACTAGTTCGAATAGCAGTTCAAGTAATAGTTCTAGCAACAGTAGCAATTCAAGCGATACTAAACCTTCTTCTTCAAGGGCGAGACGATAAGTTCTTTAAACTTTTCTAAATGAAGTGGCTAATCAATGGATTGCCACTTTTTTCTTTTTTCCTTTCGTGTTACAATAAAGGTATGAATCAGTATCAGAAAAAGATTGTTAAAGGAACCATTTATTCGCTTCTATCCGGCTTAATCTGGGGAATCTGTGGAATTTTAGGAGAATATTTCTTTACTCATTATCAAGTGTCTTCTGGCTGGATTACCTCTATGCGTTTGACACTGGCAGGGAGTCTTGTGCTCATTTGGTCTGCAATACAATTAAAATCGCAAGTGCTAGATATTTGGCGAGATAAGAAAAATTACCTACCCTTTTTAGCCTATGCTATTTTGGGGATTTTTTCAGTTCAGTATTTTTTCTATCTCTGTGTAGAATACTCAAATGCAGCGACAGCAACTATTTTACAGTTTATCAGTCCTGTCTTTATCCTCTTTTACAATCGTTTGGTTTATCAAAAACGAGCGTCAAAAAGCGCTATTTTCTATGTTTTGGTTGCCATGTTGGGTGTTTGCTTGATGGCGACAAAGGGGGATCTCTCTCAGTTATCTATGACACCGCTAGCTCTTATAACAGGTCTGCTGAGTGCCATGGGGGTCATGTTTAATGTTATCTTGCCCCAACCTTTCGCGAAGCGCTATGGTTTTGTACCCACGGTTGGGTGGGGGATGATTTTGGCAGGTTTATTTAGCAATGTCCTTTCGCCAGTGTATCAGCTTTCCTTTACTCTTGATATTTGGAGTATCTTGATTTGCCTCATTATCGCTTTTTTCGGGACGGCTTTTGCCTTTTTTATTTCCATGAAGGCTGTTTCCTTGGTTTCTCCTTTGGTGGTTTCCGTTATCAGTGCCAGTGAACCTCTCTCTTCTGCCCTTTTGAGTGTTTTGTTTTTAGGCTTGGTAGTGGATTGGTCCCTTCTTCTAGCTATGGTCTTGATTATTTTGCCCATGATTTTCCTATCGGTAGAAGAAGCGAAAGAAAGTAAATAAAAAGTCTTTTCTTAATTCTAAAAGTGTGCTATACTAGAATAGTCAATAAAACACGGGGAGATAGTTGTGAAGAGTGTTTTTAGGTTGTATCGGTAGGGGCTTGCTTTTACCGACAGCACGTTTTATCTCACATCCCTAAAAATCATACCTAAAAACAAACAAAAAGGCTTCAAATTTGAGGCCTTTTTTGGTAGAATAGGTATCATTAAAATGAACTAGGAGGCGCCTATGACTGCCACAAAAATGAACGCTCAAGAAATTATTCAATTTATCGCCAATGCTGAAAAGAAAACCAGTGTGAAAGTAACCTTTGAGGGACAACTCGCAACTGCTGTACCAAGCTCTGTTGTTAAACTAGGGAATGTCCTATTCGGAGATTGGAAGGACGTGGCTCCGCTTCTCGATGGTTTGGTAGAAAATCAAGACTATGTTGTTGAGCAAGATGCTCGCAATTCAGCAGTTCCCTTGCTAGATAAACGTGCTATCAACGCTCGTATCGAGCCAGGTGCTATTATCCGTGATCAGGTTGAAATTGGTGACAATGCTGTTATCATGATGGGAGCTGTTATCAATATCGGTGCTGAAATCGGTGCAGGAACCATGATTGACATGGGGGCTATCCTTGGTGGCCGTGCTATCGTTGGGAAAAACAGTCACGTTGGTGCAGGTGCCGTTCTTGCAGGTGTGATTGAGCCAGCTAGCGCAGAACCAGTCCGTGTTGGAGACAATGTTCTTATCGGTGCCAACGCAGTGGTTATCGAAGGGGTCCAAATCGGTAGTGGTTCAGTTGTCGCAGCAGGAGCTATTGTTACCCAAGATGTCCCAGAAAACGTTGTGGTAGCAGGTGTTCCAGCTCGTATTATCAAAGAGATTGATGCCCAAACTCAACAAAAAACAGCGCTAGAGGATGCGCTTCGTACCTTATAATTGTAAAAGTAATAAAGAGGCGGAACCCTTCTTCCAGCCTCTTTCTGCTATATCGGAGGATAGATAGATGTTAGATTTGATTCAGACTAGACGAGATTTGCACCAGATTCCAGAGATTGGCTTGGAGGAGTTTAAGACTCATGCTTATTTGCTGGATGTGATTGAGAAATTGACTGCGGGCAAGGAGTTTGTTCAAGTTCGTACTTGGCGGACAGGGATTTTGGTTTATTTGCAGGGAAGTCAACCGGAGCGAACCATTGGTTGGAGAACAGATATTGATGGCCTGCCTATCGTCGAACAAACAGACCTTCCTTTCGCTTCTCAGCACCAAGGTCGCATGCACGCTTGTGGCCATGATTTCCACATGACTATTGCTTTGGGCTGTCTTGAGCGAGCCCTTGAAGAGCAACCAAAGAACAATCTGCTCTTTCTGTTTCAGCCTGCTGAAGAAAATGAAGCTGGTGGTATGCTCATGTATGAGGATGGTGCTTTTGGAGATTGGTTGCCAGATCAGTTTTATGGCCTCCATGTCCGTCCAGATTTAAAAGTCGGCCAGATTGCGACCAATACACACACTCTCTTTGCAGGGACCTGTGAGGTGAAGATTCGTTTCAAAGGCAAAGGAGGACATGCAGCCTTTCCACATGAAGCTAATGACGCCTTGGTGGCCGCTAGTTACTTTGTAACCCAGGTGCAGTCAGTTGTCAGCCGCAATGTTAACCCAATCGAGGGAGCAGTGGTGACCTTTGGAGTTTTCCAGGCTGGAACAACAAACAATGTCATCACAGACACAGCCTTTTTGCATGGAACTATTCGGGCTTTGACACAGGACATGAGTCTCTTGGTGCAAAAGCGGGTCAAAACAGTTGCAGAAGGAGTTGCAGCTGCCTTTGGTATGGAAGTCGAAGTGGAACTCAAACAAGGTGGTTACCTGCCTGTTGAGAACAATCCAGCCTTGGCGCGTGAACTAATGGACTTTTTTGAAGAGAAAGACGGAATTGAGTTGATTGATATCGAGCCTGCTATGACAGGTGAAGACTTTGGTTATCTCCTTTCAAAAGTTGATGGCGTTATGTTCTGGCTAGGTATTGATAGTCCCTACGCCCTTCATCACCCTCAGATGAGTCCTAAGGAAGAAGCATTAGCTATTGGGGTGGATGCGGTCTCTAGTTTCCTGAAAAAGAAGGCAGCAGAGTAGAGGGGTTGTCTATGAAATCGGAATTACGTAAGCAAGTCTTGCAAGAAATGAAGGCTTTACCTCGAGAGCAAAAACAGTTTATAGACCAAGCTTTAACTGAGCGACTTTTACAACACCCCTTTTACCAAGAAGCTAAGGTCATCGCAAGCTACCTTTCTTTTTCTCATGAGTTTCAAACGCAGGAACTGATTGAGCAGGCGCTGAAGGATGGCAAGAAGGTTCTGATACCTAAAACCTATCCCAAGGGTCACATGGAGTTTGTAGTTTATGATCCGCAGCAGTTGGTAAAAACTTCCTTTGGCTTACTGGAACCACAGGGAGATTTGGAAGTAGTGGATGCATTTCAGATTAATTTGATTCATGTTCCTGGCTTGGTTTTTACGACGGAAGGATATCGGATTGGATACGGTGGAGGCTATTATGACCGCTATCTGGAACATTTTTCTGGTCATACTTTGAGTACGGTTTATCCTTGTCAAATTCAGGACTTTATCCCTGAAAAGCATGATATTCCTGTTCAGGAGGTTTTAATTGATGAAGGAAATCTTTGATAGACGTTATCCTGTGACGAGTTTCTTCCTCTTAGTGACGGCCTTGGTGTTTCTACTAATGTTGGTGACTACAGGTGGAAACTTTGACAGGGTAGATACATTATTTCGATTTGGAGCCATGTATGGGCCAGCTATTCGCCTCTTTCCTGAGCAGGTTTGGCGTCTCTTCTCTGCCATTTTTGTTCATATTGGGTGGGAGCATTTCATTGTCAATATGCTTTCGCTTTATTATCTTGGTAGGCAAGTAGAGGGAATTTTCGGATCCAAGAAGTTTTTCTTTCTCTATCTCTTATCAGGAATGATGGGTAATCTCTTTGTTTTTGTATTTAGTCCAAAATCCTTAGCAGCAGGAGCTTCTACTTCTCTCTATGGACTATTTGCTGCGATTATTGTTCTTCGCTATGCAACGCGTAATCCTTATATCCAGCAGTTGGGGCAATCCTATCTGACGCTTTTTGTGGTTAACATTATTGGAAGTGTTCTGATTCCAGGAATCAGTCTAGCAGGTCATATCGGAGGTGCAGTTGGTGGCGCATTTCTAGCAGTTATCTTTCCAGTTAGAGGAGAAAGACGGATGTATAGCGCTAGTCAGAGACTGGTAGCGTTAGTGTTGTTCGTGGGACTCTCAGTCTTACTTATCTACAAGGGAATGGGGTTGTGAGAGCTTATAATAATAGTTGTGTAATGAAAAAAGATAAGGCATTTTTGAACCTTATCTTTTTTTGTTTTATACTCAATGAAAATCAAAGAGCAAACTAGGAAACTAGCAGCAGGTTGCTCAAAGCACTGCTTTGAGGCTGTAGATAGAACTGACGAAGTCAGTAACATATATACGGCAAGGTGAAGCTAACATGGTTTGAAGAGATTTTCGAAGAGTGTAATATGTAAACTTGAATAAGAAAAAAGCTACTTAAAAAATGAGTAGCTTTTAATGTGTTTTGGAACCATTCGAAACAACACAGCCAAAAGATTTTTCTTTTGAGTTAAAATATGGTTATCCATAATCAGTAATGCGCACCGATTCGGTGCTTTTTTGTTTTACTATACTAATTTATTCTACTCTTATTTTAATGAAAAAACAAATACAAGTATAGCGTTCTCATTAGTTTTTATGAAATAGGTAGATTCAAGTAGAGAATTTACTTAATTTATGTGTGGCTAATCTTTATATAAATGGTTTTGTTATTCCTTCTCAGCCAATTCTTTTCCCAGTTGGATGAGGTAATCTTTCAAGTCATCTTTGACTTGTGGATGTTTGAGGGCATAGTCAATAGATGTTTTCATAAAGCCAAACTTATCCCCAACGTCGTAACGAGCTCCTGTAAATTCACGAGCGAAAACACGTTGTGTTTTATTGAGAGTATCGATTGCATCAGTAAGCTGAATCTCATTTCCAGCACCAGGAGCTTGATTTTCGAGGATCTCAAAAATTTCTGGTGTGAGCAGATAACGACCGATAATAGCTAGATCACTTGGAGCCTCCTCTGGAGCTGGTTTTTCAACGAAAGTTTCGACACTGTAGAGACCATTAATTCCTTCACCCTGAGGAGCTATAACTCCATATGATGAAACGTCTTCGTGTGGTACGGGCATGACAGCAATGGTTGATGCGTGTGTCTTTTCGTAATCATTCATCAGTTGTTTTGTCAATGGGATAGCCTTGTCGTTAGTAATGTCCATAAGGTCATCGCCCAGCATAACAACGAAAGGCTCATTCCCTACAAAAGCTTTGGCTTGTAAGACAGCGTCTCCAAGACCACGAGGGTGAGTTTGGCGAATGAAATGGAGGCGCATACCAGTTGCTTCATCTACCAATTTTAACAAATCCGTTTTGCCTTTTTCTTTGAGGTTGTACTCAAGCTCGAAGTTTGAGTCAAAGTGGTCTTCAATAGAACGTTTTGACTTACCAGTGACAACCAGAATATCTTCAATACCTGATTTGAGAGCCTCTTCCACGATAAACTGGATAGTTGGTTTATCTACAATTGGCAACATTTCTTTAGCAAGTGCTTTGGTTGCTGGTAAAAATCGAGTTCCAAGTCCAGCGGCAGGGATGACTGCCTTTCTAACTTTTGATGTCATAAGAATCCTTTCTTTAGAGAGTTAAGACCACTCATTTTCTGCTTTAAATTCATTGTTCATGATGTCATAAATGGCATCTTTGATATTGGTTCCGTGGTAAATAACTTGGTAAATGGCTTGTGTAATCGGCATATAGACTCCAAGTTCTTGCGCTAGTTCATAGGCTGCTCGAGTCGTTGAAATTCCTTCAATCACCATGCCCATATTGGCTTCGATATCAGCTAGAGATTCTCCACGACCAAGAGCATCTCCGGCTCTCCAGTTACGAGAGTGGATGGAGGTTCCCGTTACAATCAAATCTCCCACACCAGACAAGCCACTATAGGTCAATGGACTGGCCCCGAGTGCTACTCCTAGGCGGGTAATTTCTGCCAAGCCTCGAGCGATGATGGCTGCCTTGGCATTGTCACCAAATCCCAAACCATGTAAAGCTCCAGCACCGACAGCAATAATATTTTTAAGAGCACCAGCAGTTTCAACCCCGATAACATCCGTATTAGTATAAAGTCGGAAGTAGTGATTACTAAAGAGTTCCTGAACGTATTGAGCTGTTTGTAAATTCTTAGAAGCAGCAGTGATTAAAGTCAGGTCACGAACAATGGTTTCTTCCGCATGACTAGGTCCTGAAACAACGACAATATCACTGCGGAGATGTTCAGGAATTTCTTCTTCAAGGATGGTTGATAATCGTTTATGACTATTAGGCTCTAATCCCTTTGAAGCGTGCATGATGATAGCCTTATGATCCAAGGTTTTTGCAACTTGTTGGGCAACAAGTCGTGTCACTTTTGTTGGGACAACAAACAAAATCGCATCCACATCTTTTAATGCCTCTGCTAAGTCAGTGTAGGCAATGATATTTTCATCTAGAACGACATCTTTAAAGTAGTGCTTGTTAGTATGATAGGTATTAATTTCATTGATTTGCTCGGGAAGATTTCCCCAAATACGTACCTCGTGTCCATTGTCATTTAAGACTTGTGAAAGGGCAGTTCCCCAAGAACCAGGCCCCAAGACGGCGACGGTTTGTTTTTCCATGATTTCCTCCTTAATAGAGTCCTTTCCATTATTCTATCATATTCTAGAGGATTTTGCACTTGCATTGCTGGGGAGTGATGGCTTTGTTGCTTGAAAAATATACAAAAACCGAGCCTAAGTAATAAACTCTTAGTCTCGGTTTTGATATTCCTTAAAGAATAACTAGGTTTATTTCAATTGATCTGTAATGTCTTTTGATAGCAACATTCCCAGATGGTAAGTTTTATTGATGTAAGCAATGACATCATTGATATTTTCAGTCGTATGAATTTTTTCTTTGATGTCAGACCTGAATGTTTCATCCTTTAAGAGTTGTTCTTGGTAGAGTCTTTGAAGTCTCTCCTTCTCATATTTATTGAGTAGAAAAAGGAATACCAAGCTAATCACAACGAGGATATAAGCATATTGGCTCATAGAATATCTCCATGTATGATAAAAAATAGTAGTGAATAAATCGATTTAGTGAATCTAAAATAGCAGAACAAGCCAGTAAAACTTGATAAGATTTTTGATAGACCTCTAAACCAAAATCCGTATAGGCTTTAGTGTAAGCTACTTAGATTATTTTGCAATCAAGTAATTTAAAATATTACGACATGAACCAAACCAAATCGATATTATTGGGTTTGGTGAATTAGTAAAGCGTTTAGACAAGTATCTCTAATTACGACGTAAAGAAACATAAATCGATAATATTTATGTTTCTTTACTAGTGAAGCAGTTAGCTAGTCCGCATATAAGCGGCTAGCGTCTAACAATTAGGAACTTTAGTTCCAATTGTTAGTACTGAATCACATCTTCTCTGGCGCTTCTACTCCAAGCAAGCGAAGGGCTTCTTTGAGAACGACTGCAGTTGCGTAGCTGAGAGCTAGACGGCTGTCGCGTTCTGGGCTTTCATCCAAGATACGTGTATGTGCATAGTATTTGTTAAAGGCTTGAGCCAGACTAATTGCAAATTTAGCAATGATAGAAGGTTCAAAGTTATCCGCCGCACGGTTGATAATACGTGGGAAGTCTTGGATGAGTTTGATGATTTCCCAGCTTTCAGCATCATTCAAGCTATAGTTGCCAGCTGTTTCTGGTTTGAAATCCGCTTTGCGTAAGATAGATTGGATACGAGCGTAGGCGTATTGAACGTAAGGTCCAGTTTCACCCTCGAAGGATACCATAGCCTCTAGGTCGAAGTCGTATCCATTTGTACGGTCGGTCTTAAGGTCATAGAATTTAATGGCTCCAACCCCAACAGCATGTGCTACCTGGTCTTTGTTTTCTAGTTCAGGATTTTTAGCCTCGATTTGGGCCTTGGCACGGCTAATAGCCTCTGCAACAGTAGGCTCTAGTAAGATGACATTCCCTTTACGAGTAGAGAGTTTTTTCCCTTCTTTTGTAACCAAACCAAAAGGAACGTGAGTAATGTCTTCACTCCAATCGTAGCCCATCTCTTGCAAAACAGCTTTGAGTTGTTTAAAGTGGGCAGATTGTTCTTGACCAACAACGTAGATAGATTTAGCAAATTGGTATTCGTTTTTACGGTAAAGGGCTGCAGCCAAGTCACGTGTGATGTAGAGAGTTGCACCATCAGATTTCTTGATGAGGGCTGGATGTTCAATTCCATATTTCTCAAGATTGACAACTTGGGCACCTTCTGACTCAACAAGAAGTCCTTTTTCAGAAAGAATGTCTACAACTGCATCCATCTTATCGTTGTAGAAGGCTTCTCCGTTGTAGCTGTCAAATTCAACCTTCAGTTCATTGTAAAGGCGATTAAATTCCACTAAACTTTCATCACGGAACCATTGCCAAAGAGCGAGAGCTTCTTCATCTCCATTTTCAAGTTTACGGAACCATTCGCGTGCTTCTTCATCCAAACTTGGGTCATTTTCAGCCTCAGCATTGATGCGGACGTATAGTTTAAGGAGTTCATCAATTGGATGAGATTTTACAGCTTCTTCGTCGCCCCATTTTTTGTAGGCAACAATCAACATCCCAAACTGTTTACCCCAGTCTCCCAAATGGTTGACCTTGACCGTTTGATAACCGATTTTTTGGAAAATATGTGACAAGCTATCTCCGATAACAGTTGAGCGCAGGTGACCGATAGAAAATGGTTTAGCGATATTTGGACTAGACATATCGATAACAACATTTTCTTGTTTGCCAATAGTTTGGTCAGCATAGTGTTCTTTTTCAGTGATAACAGCTTGCAATACTTGAGCAGAAATGGCAGATTTATCAAGGAAAAAGTTGACGTAAGGTCCTGTTGCAACAACCTTTTCAAAGGCTTGGCTGTTAATTTTTTCAGCCAGTTCAGCAGCAATCATTTGAGGTGCCTTACGTTCGACTTTTGCAAGAGAAAAAGCAGGGAAAGCAATGTCTCCCATTTCTGAGTTTTTAGGGGTTTCCAGTAAATTTAAAATAGCCTCTTGGTCCAGGCTATCAATGATGCTAGCCAATTCGCTAGCAATCAATTCTTTTGTATTCATTAAGAGCTCCTTTTTGGACTTTTCTACTATTTTATCACAATTTTAAAGAAAGAAGAAAAAATTTTTGAAATCTCCTGTTTTTCTGGTATAATATAGTTATAAAATTAGTTATAAATATGCATATAAGAGGATTTTATGAGAAAAAGAGATCGTCATCAGTTAATAAAAAAAATGATTACTGAGGAGAAATTAAGTACACAAAAAGAAATTCAAGATCGGTTGGAGGCGCATAATGTTTTTGTGACGCAGACAACCTTGTCTCGTGATTTGCGCGAAATCGGCTTGACCAAGGTCAAGAAAAATGATATGGTGTATTATGTACTAGCAAATGAGACAGAAAAGATTGATTTGGTTGAATTTTTGTCTCATCATTTAGAAGGTGTTGCAAGAGCAGAGTTTACCTTGGTGCTTCATACCAAATTGGGAGAAGCCTCTGTTTTGGCAAATATTGTAGATGCAAACAAGGATGAATGGATTTTAGGAACAGTTGCTGGTGCCAATACCTTATTGGTCATTTGTCGAGACCAGCACGTTGCCAAACTCATGGAAGATCGTTTGCTAGATTTGATGAAAGATAAGTAAGGTCTTGGGAGTTGCTCTCAAGACTTATTTTTGACAAGGAGAGACGGAAAATGGCGACAGAAAAGCTATCACCCGGCATGCAACAGTATGTGGATATTAAAAAGCAATATCCAGATGCTTTTTTGCTCTTTCGGATGGGTGATTTTTATGAATTATTTTATGAGGATGCGGTCAATGCTGCGCAGATTCTGGAAATTTCCTTAACGAGTCGCAACAAGAATGCCGATAATCCGATCCCTATGGCGGGTGTTCCCTATCATTCTGCCCAACAGTATATCGATATCTTGATTGAGCAGGGTTATAAGGTGGCTATCGCAGAGCAGATGGAAGATCCTAAACAAGCAGTTGGGGTTGTGAAACGAGAGGTTGTTCAGGTTATTACGCCAGGGACAGTGGTCGATAGCAGTAAGCCGGACAGTCAGAATAATTTTTTGGTTGCCATAGACCGTGCTGGCAATCAATTTGGCCTCGCTTATATGGACCTAGTGACGGGTGATTTTTATGTGACAGGTCTTTTGGATTTCACGCTGGTTTGTGGGGAAATCCGCAATCTCAAGGCGCGAGAAGTGGTGCTGGGTTATGACTTGTCTGAGGAAGAGGAACAAATCCTTAGTCGTCAGATGAATCTAGTGCTTTCCTATGAAAAAGAAGGCTTTGAAGACCTTCATTTACTGGATTCACGATTAGCAGCTGTGGAGCAAGCGGCATCTAGTAAGTTGCTCCAGTATGTCCATCGAACCCAGATGAGGGAATTGAACCACCTCAAACCTGTTATCCGCTATGAAATCAAGGATTTCTTGCAGATGGATTATGCGACCAAGGCTAGTCTGGATTTGGTTGAGAATGCTCGGTCAGGCAAGAAGCAAGGCAGTCTTTTCTGGCTTTTGGATGAAACCAAAACAGCTATGGGTATGCGGCTCTTGCGGTCTTGGATTCATCGCCCCCTGATTGATAAGGAACGAATCGTCCAACGTCAAGAAGTGGTGCAGGTCTTTCTCGACCATTTCTTTGAGCGTAGTGATTTGACAGACAGTCTCAAGGGTGTTTATGATATCGAACGCTTGGCTAGTCGGGTTTCTTTTGGCAAAACAAATCCCAAGGATCTCTTGCAGTTGGCGACCACCTTGTCTAGTGTGCCACGGATTCGTGCGATTTTAGAGGGAATGGAACAGCCTGCTCTAGCCTATCTCATCGCACAATTGGATGGAATCCCTGAGTTGGAGAGCTTGATTAGCGCAGCGATTGCTCCTGAAGCTCCTCATGTGATTACGGAAGGTGGTATTATCCGGACTGGATTTGATGAGACTTTAGACAAGTACCGTCGCGTTCTCAGAGAAGGGACTAGCTGGATTGCTGAGATTGAGGCTAAGGAGCGAGAAAATTCTGGTATCAGCACGCTCAAGATTGACTACAATAAGAAGGATGGCTACTATTTCCATGTGACCAATTCACAACTGGGGAATGTGCCAGCCCACTTTTTCCGCAAGGCGACGCTGAAAAACTCGGAACGTTTTGGAACCGAGGAATTAGCTCGTATCGAGGGAGATATGCTGGAGGCGCGTGAGAAGTCAGCTAATCTAGAGTACGAAATCTTTATGCGTATTCGTGAAGAGGTCAGCAAGTATATCCAGCGTTTGCAGGTTCTAGCCCAAGGAATTGCGACAGTTGATGTCCTGCAAAGTCTCGCAGTTGTTGCTGAAACCCAGCATTTGATTCGACCTGAATTCGGAGATGATTCGCGAATTGATATCCAGAAAGGGCGCCATGCTGTTGTTGAAAAGGTTATGGGGGCTCAGACCTATATTCCAAATACGATTCAGATGGCAGAAGATACCAGTATTCAACTGATTACAGGGCCCAACATGAGTGGGAAGTCAACCTATATGCGTCAGTTAGCCATGACGGCAGTTATGGCCCAGTTGGGTTCTTATGTGCCAGCAGAAAGCGCCTATTTACCTATTTTTGATGCGATTTTTACTCGTATCGGAGCAGCAGATGACTTGGTTTCAGGTCAGTCAACCTTTATGGTAGAGATGATGGAAGCTAACAATGCCATTTCGCATGCGACTAAGAACTCTCTCATTCTCTTTGATGAATTGGGACGTGGAACTGCAACTTATGATGGGATGGCTCTTGCTCAGTCTATCATCGAATATATCCATGAGCACATCGGAGCTAAGACCCTCTTTGCGACCCACTACCATGAGTTGACTAGTCTGGAGTCTAGTTTACAACACTTGGTTAATGTCCACGTGGCAACTTTGGAGCAGGATGGGCAGGTCACCTTCCTTCACAAGATTGAACCAGGACCAGCCGATAAATCCTACGGTATCCATGTTGCCAAGATCGCTGGCTTGCCAGCAGATCTTTTAGCAAGGGCGAATAAGATTTTGACTCAACTGGAGAGTCAAGGGGGAGAAAGTTCAAGTCTGATGAGGCAAACAAGTGCTGTCACTGAACAGATTTCACTCTTTGATACGGCAGAAGAACATCCTATCCTAGCAGAATTGTCTAAATTGGATGTTTACAATATGACACCTATGCAGGCTATGAATGTCTTGGTCGAGTTAAAACAAAAATTATAAAGAATGAATTCCTTGTCATTCTAGCTGTATCAAGGAGACTTCTTTGACAAGTTCCCACTTTTTTGCTAGAATAACATCACACAAACAGAGTGAGAAGGAGCTGACGCATTGTCGCTCCCTTTTGTCTATTTTTTAAGGAGAAAGTATGCTGATTCAGAAAATAAAAACCTATAAGTGGCAAGCCCTGGCCTCGCTACTGATGACAGGCTTGATGGTTGCTAGTTCACTTTTGCAACCGCGTTATCTGCAGGAAGTGTTAGACGCCCTCCTTGCTGGAAAATATGAAGCTATTTATAGTATAGGGGCTTGGTTGATTGGTGTGGCCGTGGTCGGTCTGGTTGCTGGTGGGGTCAATGTTATCCTTGCAGCCTATATTGCTCAAGGAGTTTCATCCGACCTTCGAGAGGATGCCTTCCGTAAAATCCAAACCTTTTCTTATGCCAATATTGAACAATTTAATGCGGGAAATCTAGTCGTTCGAATGACAAATGATATCAACCAGATTCAGAACGTCGTCATGATGACCTTCCAAATTCTTTTCAGACTCCCCCTCTTGTTCATCGGTTCGTTTATCTTGGCGGTTCAAACCCTACCTTCTCTGTGGTGGGTGATTGTTCTCATGGTAGTCTTGATTTTTGCCTTGACTGCTGTCATGATGGGAATGATGGGGCCTCGTTTTGCCAAGTTTCAAACCCTTCTTGAACGCATCAATGCCATTGCCAAGGAAAATCTGCGCGGTGTTCGTGTGGTCAAGTCCTTTGTCCAAGAAAAAGAGCAGTTTGCTAAGTTTACAGAGGTATCAGACGAGCTTCTTGGTCAAAACCTTTACATTGGTTATGCCTTTTCAGTAGTGGAACCCTTTATGATGTTAGTCGGCTACGGGACGGTTTTCCTCTCTATTTGGCTAGTTGCAGGAATGGTTCAGTCGGATCCGTCAGTTGTTGGCTCCATTGCTTCCTTTGTCAATTACCTAAGCCAGATTATCTTTACCATTGTTATGGTTGGATTTTTGGGAAATTCTGTCAGTCGTGCCATGATTTCTATGCGTCGTATTCGAGAAATTCTTGACGCAGAGCCAGCCATGACCTTCAAGGATGTCCCAGATGAAGAGTTGGTCGGCAGTCTTAGCTTTGAAAATGTGACTTTTACCTATCCAATGGACAAGGAACCGATGCTGAAAGATGTGAGCTTTACTATTGAACCTGGTCAAATGGTTGGTGTCGTTGGAGCGACTGGTGCAGGAAAATCAACCTTGGCTCAACTGATTCCACGTCTCTTTGACCCACAGGAAGGGGCTATCAAAATCGGAGGCAAGGATATTCGAGAAGTGAGTGAAGGAACCCTGCGTAAAACAGTTTCTATCGTTCTCCAACGTGCCATTCTCTTTAGTGGGACGATTGCAGATAACTTGAGACAGGGTAAGGGAGATGCTACTCTATTTGAAATGGAGCGCGCAGCCAACATTGCCCAGGCTAGTGAATTCATTCATCGTATGGAGAAAACCTTTGAAAGTCCAGTTGAGGAACGGGGAACCAATTTCTCAGGTGGGCAAAAGCAAAGGATGTCGATTGCGCGTGGGATTGTCAGCAATCCACGTATTCTGATTTTTGACGATTCGACCTCGGCCTTGGATGCTAAGTCAGAGCGCCTGGTTCAAGAAGCCTTGAATAAGGACTTGAAAGGGACGACAACCATTATCATCGCTCAAAAGATTAGCTCGGTTGTTCATGCAGATAAAATCTTGGTTCTAGATCAAGGACGATTGATTGGTCAAGGGACGCATGCAGACTTGGTTGCCAACAATGCCGTTTACCGTGAAATCTACGAAACACAGAAAGGAAAGGAGGAGTAAAATGAAGACAGTTCAATTTTTTTGGAATTATTTTAAAGTCTATAAGCTATCATTTGTAGTTGTCATCTTGATGATTGTTCTGGCGACTCTTGCCCAAGCTCTCTTTCCGGTATTTTCTGGACAAGCAGTGACGCAATTAGCTAATTTAGTTCAAGCTTATCAAGATGGCAATCCAGAACTTGTTTGGCAAAGTCTATCAGCAATCATGGTCAATCTTGGACTGCTGGTTTTGGTTCTATTTATCTCTAGTGTGATATACATGTGTCTCATGACGCGTGTGATTGCAGAGTCGACCAACGAGATGCGTAAAGGCCTCTTCGGTAAGCTTGCTCGCTTGACTGTTTCTTTCTTTGACCGCCGACAAGATGGCGATATCTTGTCTCGTTTTACCAGTGATTTGGATAATATCCTCCAGGCCTTTAACGAAAGCTTGATTCAGGTCATGAGCAATATTGTTTTATATATCGGTCTGATTCTTGTCATGTTTTCGAGAAATGTGACGCTGGCCCTCATCACCATTGCCAGCACACCAGTGGCCTTCCTTATGCTGCTTTTTATCGTAAAAATGGCACGGAAATATACCAATCTCCAGCAGAAAGAGGTAGGAAAGCTCAACGCCTATATGGATGAGAGTATCTCAGGCCAAAAAGCCGTGATTGTGCAAGGTATTCAAGAGGATATGATGGCAGGATTTCTTGAACAAAATGAGCGCGTGCGCAGGGCAACCTTTAAAGGAAGAATGTTCTCAGGAATTCTTTTCCCTGTCATGAATGGGATGAGTCTGGTCAACACAGCCATCGTTATCTTTGCTGGTTCAGCTGTACTTTTAAATGATAAGACTATTGAAACAAGTACAGCTCTAGGTTTGATTGTTATGTTTGCCCAATTTTCTCAGCAGTACTACCAGCCTATTATTCAAGTTGCAGCTAGTTGGGGAAGCCTTCAGTTAGCCTTTACGGGGGCTGAACGGATTCAGGAAATGTTTGACGCAGAGGAAGAAATTCGACCTGAGAAGGCGCCGATCTTTACTAGGTTGCAAGAAGGTGTTGAAATTAGTCATATTGATTTTTCATACCTACCTGATAAACCTATTTTGAAAGATGTCAGCATTTCTGCCCCTAAAGGCCAGATGACAGCAGTTGTTGGTCCGACTGGGTCAGGGAAAACGACTATTATGAACCTCATCAATCGCTTTTATGATGTTGATGCTGGTGGTATTTATTTTGACGGCAAAGATATCCGTGACTATGATTTAGATAGTCTTAGAAGCAAGGTGGGGATTGTCTTGCAAGATTCGGTCTTGTTTAGCGGAACCATTCGAGACAATATCCGTTTCGGTGTACCAGATGCTAGTCAAGAAATGGTTGAGGCAGCAGCCAAGGCAACCCATATTCATGACTATATCGAAAGCTTACCTGACAAATACGATACCCTTATTGATGATGATCAAAGCATCTTCTCGACAGGGCAAAAACAATTGATTTCTATCGCTCGAACCTTGATGACAGATCCAGAAGTTCTCATTCTAGATGAAGCAACTTCAAACGTAGATACGGTGACAGAAAGCAAGATTCAGCATGCCATGGAGGCAGTTGTAGCAGGTAGAACCAGTTTTGTCATTGCCCATCGCTTGAAAACCATTCTCAATGCAGACCAGATTATTGTCCTCAAAGATGGAGGAGTCATTGAACGTGGTAATCACCATGAACTAATAAAACTAGGTGGATTCTACTCAGAACTCTATCACAATCAATTTGTCTTTGAATAAGAAAGAAGTTGTCCTATGTGGGCAGCTTTTTCTTGTTCATAAAAAATATTTATCACGGACTTAAAAAAAACATATTAGACGAAAGGCATTTTGAGTGATATGATAGGACTATCGTTATACTCAATGAAAATCAAAGAGCAAACTAGGAAGCTAGCCGCAAGCTGTACTTGAGTACGGTAAGGCGACGCTGACGTGGTTTGAAGAGATTTTCGAAGAGTATTAACATTCGAAAGGAGAGACATCATGACTAGAACGGTTGTAGGAGTTGCTGCAAATCTATGTCCCGTAGACGCAGAAGGCAAAAACATTCATTCATCTGTATCTTGTAGATTCGCAGAGAGCATTCGTCAAGTCGGTGGTCTCCCTTTAGTCATTCCTGTTGGTGATGAGTCAGTTGTACGTGATTATGTAGAAATGATTGACAAACTTATCTTGACAGGCGGTCAAAATGTCCATCCTCAGTTTTATGGAGAGAAAAAGACCATCGAGAGTGATGATTACAACCTAGTGCGCGATGAGTTTGAATTGGCACTCTTGAAAGAAGCGCTTCGTCAGAATAAACCAATTATGGCAATCTGTCGTGGTGTTCAACTTGTCAATGTTGCTTTTGGTGGGACCCTCAATCAAGAAATCGAAGGTCACTGGCAAGGTCTGCCTTTCGGAACATCTCACTCTATTGAGACAGTAAAAGGAAGCGTGGTGTCTAAGCTATTTGGAAAAGAAAGTCAAGTCAACTCCGTCCATCGTCAAAGCATTAAAGATTTGGCACCTAACTTCCGTGTAACTGCTATTGATCCAAGAGACCAGACCATCGAAGCGATTGAGTCTATTGACGAACACCGCATTATTGGTTTGCAGTGGCATCCAGAGTTTCTGGTTAATGAAGAAGATGGTAATTTAGAATTATTTGAGTATTTATTGAATGAACTGTAACGACTGGAACATCTAGTCGTTCTTTCTTTTATTTTTTCAAAATTTTTGGAATGCGGCATTTTTACGCAAACGTTTGAATTCTGATAAAAATTGGAGAAATTCGACAAAAAAACTTGAAAAAAACGAAGGTAAGCGTTATGATAGAAAAGAAGAAATATTGGAGGAATAACATGTCACATATTAAATTTGATTATTCAAAAGTTTTAGACAAATTTGTTGCCCCACATGAAGTGGAATACATGCAATCACAAGTAACAGCAGCAGACGAATTGATTCGTAAAGGAACTGGTGCTGGTAGCGACTTCTTGGGATGGTTGGACCTTCCTGAAAACTACGACCGTGAAGAATTCGACCGCATCTTGAAAGCTGCTGAGCAAATCAAATCAGACAGCGATGTTTTGGTTGTGATTGGTATCGGTGGATCTTACCTTGGTGCCAAAGCAGCAATCGATTTCTTGAATCATCACTTTGCTAACTTGCAAACAAAAGAAGAACGCAAGGCTCCACAAATCCTTTACGCTGGAAACTCAATCTCATCTACTTACCTTGCTGACTTGGTAGAGTATGTTGCAGACAAAGACTTCTCAGTAAACGTGATTTCTAAATCAGGTACAACAACTGAACCAGCTATCGCTTTCCGTGTCTTCAAAGAACTTTTGGTTAAGAAATACGGACAAGAAGAAGCCAACAAACGTATCTATGCGACAACTGACCGCCAAAAAGGTGCTGTTAAGGTTGAAGCGGACGCTAACGGTTGGGAAACATTTGTTGTTCCAGATGACATCGGTGGACGCTTCTCAGTATTGACAGCCGTTGGTTTGCTTCCAATCGCAGCATCAGGAGCTGATATCAAAGCCCTTATGGAAGGTGCTAACGCAGCTCGCAAAGACTACACTTCAGACAAAATCTCTGAAAACGAAGCTTACCAATACGCAGCAGTTCGTAACATCCTTTACCGTAAAGGCTATGCAACTGAAATCTTGGTAAACTATGAGCCATCACTTCAATACTTCTCAGAATGGTGGAAACAATTGGCTGGTGAATCAGAAGGAAAAGACCAAAAAGGTATCTACCCAACTTCAGCCAACTTCTCAACTGACTTGCACTCACTTGGTCAATTTATCCAAGAAGGAACACGTATCATGTTTGAAACGGTTGTTCGTGTTGACAAACCTCGTAAGAACGTGATTATCCCTACCTTGGAAGAAGACCTTGATGGACTTGGTTACCTTCAAGGAAAAGACGTTGATTTTGTAAATAAAAAAGCAACTGACGGTGTTCTTCTTGCCCACACAGATGGTGATGTACCAAACATGTATGTGACTCTTCCAGAGCAAGATGCTTTTACTCTTGGTTACACTATCTACTTCTTCGAATTGGCTATCGCCCTTTCAGGTTACTTGAATGCTATCAACCCATTTGACCAACCAGGTGTTGAAGCTTACAAACGTAACATGTTTGCCCTTCTTGGGAAACCAGGATTTGAAGAATTGAGCAAAGAACTTAACGCACGTCTATAATAGAAGAAAAGAGTGGTTTGTCCACTCTTTTTACTCTCTTTATCCATAGAAATTGGACTCAGCCAAGACTTGTGATATAATATAGAGAGCAAAAAGGCAGACGCCTAGAGACTTTATAGGAGAAACTATGTCAAAAGATATCCGCGTACGTTACGCACCAAGTCCAACAGGACTACTACACATCGGAAATGCCCGTACAGCATTGTTCAACTACCTTTATGCCCGTCATCACGGTGGGACTTTTATTATCCGTATCGAAGATACTGATCGTAAACGTCATGTCGAGGACGGTGAACGATCACAACTTGAAAACCTTCGCTGGTTAGGCATGGATTGGGATGAAAGTCCAGAAACACATGAAAACTATCGCCAGTCTGAACGTTTGGACTTGTATCAAAAATACATTGACCAACTATTAGCTGAAGGAAAAGCCTACAAATCTTACGTTACAGAAGAAGAATTGGCAGCAGAGCGCGAACGCCAAGAAGCAGCTGGTGAAACACCACGCTATATCAACGAATACCTTGGTATGAGTGAAGAAGAAAAAGCAGCTTACATCGCAGAACGTGAAGCAGCAGGGATCATTCCAACTGTTCGTTTAGCTGTCAATGAGTCAGGTATCTACAAGTGGCGTGATATGGTCAAAGGTGATATCGAATTTGAAGGTGGCAATATCGGTGGTGACTGGGTGATTCAAAAGAAAGACGGTTACCCAACTTACAACTTTGCCGTTGTTATCGATGACCACGATATGCAAATCTCTCATGTAATCCGTGGAGATGACCACATTGCTAATACACCAAAACAGCTTATGGTTTATGAAACACTTGGTTGGGAAGCTCCAGAGTTCGGTCACATGACCTTAATTATCAACTCTGAAACTGGGAAAAAATTGTCTAAACGTGACACCAACACCCTTCAGTTTATCGAAGACTACCGTAAAAAAGGTTATTTACCAGAAGCAGTCTTTAACTTTATTGCTCTTCTTGGTTGGAACCCAGGTGGCGAAGATGAAATCTTCTCTCGTGAAGAACTCATTAAACTTTTCGATGAAAACCGCCTCAGCAAGTCTCCAGCAGCCTTTGACCAGAAAAAACTAGACTGGATGAGCAATGACTATATCAAGAATGCAGACCTAGAAACTATCTTTGAAATGGCAAAACCATTCCTAGAAGAAGCAGGTCGATTGACTAAGAAGGCTGAAAAGTTAGTTGAGCTCTATAAACCACAAATGAAGTCGGTAGATGAGATTATCCCATTGACAGATCTCTTCTTCTCAGATTTCCCGGAATTGACCGAAGCAGAGCGCGAAGTCATGGCGGGTGAAACAGTCCCAACAGTTCTTGAAGCCTTCAAAGCAAAACTTGAAGCGATGACAGATGATGAATTTGTAACAGAGAATATCTTCCCACAAATCAAAGCTGTTCAAAAAGAAACAGGTATCAAAGGGAAAAATCTCTTCATGCCAATTCGTATCGCAGTTTCAGGTGAAATGCATGGGCCAGAATTGCCAGATACAATTTTCTTGCTTGGACGTGAAAAATCAATCCAGCATATCGAAAATATGTTAAAGGAAATCTATAAATAAGAAGGGTACAATAATGGACATCTGGGTAAAGATGTACGAAGAAGCACAGAAATTGTATAATCCACATGAAGTATCTGATTTTGTTTATGCTAATCATGTCGTTGCTGCAGTAGAAGCAGAAGATGGACAAATATTTACAGGATTCTGTATGGAGGGAACCTGTGGTGTTTTCCATCTCTGCGCAGAACGGGCAGCCCTCTTCAATATGTACCAATTTTCAGGACAAACTAAGGTTAAGAAAGTATTAGCCTTTCGAGATAAACCACCTTATGGTGGAAGTTCGGGTATGCCTTGTGGCGCTTGCAGAGAGTTCCTCTTAGAGTTGAACGCTGAAAATAAAGATGCAGAATTCATGATGGACTACGATAAAAGAAAGACGGTGAAAGTCGCAGAACTAATCCCTTATTGGTGGGGAGAAGAACGTGCTTCTAAGTTTAACAATCAATAGAAGAGTCAGTATAATTCTGGCTCTTTTTACTTAAAGCTTAAGTTCAACTGGTTTTACTAATGCTTGATTAGTCGAAAAGAATCGAAAAAAGAGCGCACAAAATCCCCTCATCTGAAAGCGTTTCAGATTAAGTTTCGATATGGTGGAAGTTACGTTGAGAAGTTACCACTTAAAAAAGTTTAAAAAAGTAGTTGACAAAGTTTGAAAAGTCGGTATAATAGTAAGAGTTGAAAATAACTCTGGTCCGTTGGTCAAGGGGTTAAGACACCGCCTTTTCACGGCGGTAACACGGGTTCGAATCCCGTACGGACTATAGTATGTTGTGGTTGGAACACTTAATGAAAAAAAGTTAAAAAAGTTTCAAAAAAGTGTTGACAAGAAAAAGCAGCTGTGATATACTAATATAGTTGTCGCTTGAGAGAAGCGAGTGACAAAGACCTTTGAAAACTGAACAAGACGAACCAATGTGCAGGGCACTNCAACTAAGGTTGTAGTACTGAACAATGAAAAAACAATAAATCTGTCAGTGACAGAAATGAGTGAGAACTCAAACTTTTAATGAGAGTTTGATCCTGGCTCAGGACGAACGCTGGCGGCGTGCCTAATACATGCAAGTAGAACGCTGAAGGAGGAGCTTGCTTCTCCGGATGAGTTGCGAACGGGTGAGTAACGCGTAGGTAACCTGCCTGGTAGCGGGGGATAACTATTGGAAACGATAGCTAATACCGCATAATAGTAGATGTTGCATGACATTTCTGGGACTGAGACACGGCCCAGACTCCTACGGGAGGCAGCAGTAGGGAATCTTCGGCAATGGACGGAAGTCTGACCGAGCAACGCCGCGTGAGTGAAGAAGGTTTTCGGATCGTAAAGCTCTGTTGTAAGAGAAGAACGAGTGTGAGAGTGGAAAGTTCACACTGTGACGGTATCTTACCAGAAAGGGACGGCTAACTACGTGCCAGCAGCCGCGGTAATACGTAGGTCCCGAGCGTTGTCCGGATTTATTGGGCGTAAAGCGAGCGCAGGCGGTTAGATAAGTCTGAAGTTAAAGGCTGTGGCTTAACCATAGTACGCTTTGGAAACTGTTTAACTTGAGTGCAAGAGGGGAGAGTGGAATTCCATGTGTAGCGGTGAAATGCGTAGATATATGGAGGAACACCGGTGGCGAAAGCGGCTCTCTGGCTTGTAACTGACGCTGAGGCTCGAAAGCGTGGGGAGCAAACAGGATTAGATACCCTGGTAGTCCACGCCGTAAACGATGAGTGCTAGGTGTTAGACCCTTTCCGGGGTTTAGTGCCGCAGCTAACGCATTAAGCACTCCGCCTGGGGAGTACGACCGCAAGGTTGAAACTCAAAGGAATTGACGGGGGCCCGCACAAGCGGTGGAGCATGTGGTTTAATTCGAAGCAACGCGAAGAACCTTACCAGGTCTTGACATCCCTCTGACCGCTCTAGAGATAGAGCTTTCCTTCGGGACAGAGGTGACAGGTGGTGCATGGTTGTCGTCAGCTCGTGTCGTGAGATGTTGGGTTAAGTCCCGCAACGAGCGCAACCCCTATTGTTAGTTGCCATCATTCAGTTGGGCACTCTAGCGAGACTGCCGGTAATAAACCGGAGGAAGGTGGGGATGACGTCAAATCATCATGCCCCTTATGACCTGGGCTACACACGTGCTACAATGGCTGGTACAACGAGTCGCAAGCCGGTGACGGCAAGCTAATCTCTTAAAGCCAGTCTCAGTTCGGATTGTAGGCTGCAACTCGCCTACATGAAGTCGGAATCGCTAGTAATCGCGGATCAGCACGCCGCGGTGAATACGTTCCCGGGCCTTGTACACACCGCCCGTCACACCACGAGAGTTTGTAACACCCGAAGTCGGTGAGGTAACCGTAAGGAGCCAGCCGCCTAAGGTGGGATAGATGATTGGGGTGAAGTCGTAACAAGGTAGCCGTATCGGAAGGTGCGGCTGGATCACCTCCTTTCTAAGGATAAGGAACTGCGCATTGGTCTTGTTTAGTCTTGAGAGGTCTTGTGGGGCCTTAGCTCAGCTGGGAGAGCGCCTGCTTTGCACGCAGGAGGTCAGCGGTTCGATCCCGCTAGGCTCCATTGGTGAGAGATCACCAAGTAATGCACATTGAAAATTGAATATCTATATCAAATAGTAACAAGAAAATAAACCGAAAACGCTGTAGTATTAATAAGAGTTTATGACTGAAAGGTCAGAAAAATAAGGTTAAGTTAATAAGGGCGCACGGTGGATGCCTTGGCACTAGGAGCCGAAGAAGGACGTGACAAACGACGATATGCCTTGGGTAGCTGTAAGTAAGCGATGATCCAGGGATTTCCGAATGGGGGAACCCAACAGGTACTACCTGTTACCCGCATCTGTTAAGGATGTGAGGAGGAAGACGCAGTGAACTGAAACATCTAAGTAGCTGCAGGAAGAGAAAGCAAAAGCGATTGCCTTAGTAGCGGCGAGCGAAACGGCAGGAGGGCAAACCGAAGAGTTTACTCTTCGGGGTTGTAGGACTGCAATGTGGACTCAAAGATTATAGAAGAATGATTTGGGAAGATCAGCCAAAGAGAGTGATAGCCTCGTATTTAAAATAGTCTTTGTACCTAGCAGTATCCTGAGTACGGCGGGACACGTGAAATCCCGTCGGAATCTGGGAGGACCATCTCCCAACCCTAAATACTCCCTAGTGACCGATAGTGAACCAGTACCGTGAGGGAAAGGTGAAAAGCACCCCGGGAGGGGAGTGAAATAGAACCTGAAACCGTGTGCCTACAACAAGTTCGAGCCCGTTAATGGGTGAGAGCGTGCCTTTTGTAGAATGAACCGGCGAGTTACGTTATGATGCGAGGTTAAGTTGAAGAGACGGAGCCGTAGGGAAACCGAGTCTGAATAGGGCGCCTTAGTATCATGACGTAGACCCGAAACCATGTGACCTACCCATGAGCAGGTTGAAGGTGCGGTAAGACGCACTGGAGGACCGAACCAGGGCACGTTGAAAAGTGCTTGGATGACTTGTGGGTAGCGGAGAAATTCCAAACGAACTTGGAGATAGCTGGTTCTCTCCGAAATAGCTTTAGGGCTAGCGTCGACATAAAGATTCTTGGAGGTAGAGCACTGTTTGGGTGAGGGGTCCATCCCGGATTACCAATCTCAGATAAACTCCGAATGCCAATGAATTATGGTCGGCAGTCAGACTGCGAGTGCTAAGATCCGTAGTCGAAAGGGAAACAGCCCAGACCACCAGCTAAGGTCCCAAAATAATTGTTAAGTGGAAAAGGATGTGGGGTTGCACAGACAACTAGGATGTTAGCTTAGAAGCAGCTATTCATTCAAAGAGTGCGTAATAGCTCACTAGTCGAGTGACCCTGCGCCGAAAATGTACCGGGGCTAAAACAATTTACCGAAGCTGTGGATACCTTTATAGGTATGGTAGGAGAGCGTTCTATGTGTGATGAAGGTGTACCGTGAGGAGCGCTGGAACGCATAGAAGTGAGAATGCCGGTATGAGTAGCGAAAGACAGGTGAGAATCCTGTCCACCGTAAGACTAAGGTTTCCAGGGGAAGGCTCGTCCGCCCTGGGTTAGTCGGGACCTAAGGAGAGACCGAAAGGTGTATCCGATGGACAACAGGTTGATATTCCTGTACTAGAGTATGTAGTGATGGAGGGACGCAGTAGGCTAACTAAAGCAGACGATTGGAAGTGTCTGTCTAAGCAGTGAGGTGTGAACTGAGTCAAATGCTTAGTTCTATAACATTGAGCTGTGATGGGGAGCGAAGTTTAGTAGCGAAGTTAGTGACGTCACACTGCCAAGAAAAGCTTCTAGCGTTTAAACATACTCTACCCGTACCGCAAACCGACACAGGTAGTCGAGGCGAGTAGCCTCAGGTGAGCGAGAGAACTCTCGTTAAGGAACTCGGCAAAATGACCCCGTAACTTCGGGAGAAGGGGTGCTGACTTTANGTCAGCCGCAGTGAATAGGCCCAAGCAACTGTTTATCAAAAACACAGCTCTCTGCTAAATCGTAAGATGATGTATAGGGGGTGACGCCTGCCCGGTGCTGGAAGGTTAAGAGGAGTGCTTAGCGNAAGCGAAGGTATGAATTGAAGCCCCAGTAAACGGCGGCCGTAACTATAACGGTCCTAAGGTAGCGAAATTCCTTGTCGGGTAAGTTCCGACCCGCACGAAAGGCGTAATGATTTGGGCACTGTCTCAACGAGAGACTCGGTGAAATTTTAGTACCTGTGAAGATGCAGGTTACCCGCGACAGGACGGAAAGACCCCATGGAGCTTTACTGCAGTTTGATATTGAGTGTCTGTACCACATGTACAGGATAGGTAGGAGTCTATGAGATCGGGACGCCAGTTTCGAAGGAGACGTTGTTGGGATACTACCCTTGTGTTATGGCCACTCTAACCCAGATAGGTGATCCCTATCGGAGACAGTGTCTGACGGGCAGTTTGACTGGGGCGGTCGCCTCCTAAAAGGTAACGGAGGCGCCCAAAGGTTCCCTCAGAATGGTTGGAAATCATTCGCAGAGTGTAAAGGTATAAGGGAGCTTGACTGCGAGAGCTACAACTCGAGCAGGGACGAAAGTCGGGCTTAGTGATCCGGTGGTTCCGTATGGAAGGGCCATCGCTCAACGGATAAAAGCTACCCTGGGGATAACAGGCTTATCTCCCCCAAGAGTTCACATCGACGGGGAGGTTTGGCACCTCGATGTCGGCTCGTCGCATCCTGGGGCTGTAGTCGGTCCCAAGGGTTGGGCTGTTCGCCCATTAAAGCGGCACGCGAGCTGGGTTCAGAACGTCGTGAGACAGTTCGGTCCCTATCCGTCGCGGGNGTAGGAAATTTGAGAGGATCTGCTCCTAGTACGAGAGGACCAGAGTGGACTTACCGCTGGTGTACCAGTTGTCTTGCCAAAGGCATCGCTGGGTAGCTATGTAGGGAAGGGATAAACGCTGAAAGCATCTAAGTGTGAAACCCACCTCAAGATGAGATTTCCCATGATTTTATATCAGTAAGAGCCCTGAGAGATGATCAGGTAGATAGGTTAGAAGTGGAAGTGTGGCGACACATGTAGCGGACTAATACTAATAGCTCGAGGACTTATCCAAAGTAACTGAGAATATGAAAGCGAACTGCCTTACAAGCAGAGGGTCAGCGGTTCGATCCCGTTAACTCCCATAGGTCCCGTAGTGTAGCGGTTATCACGTCGCCCTGTCACGGCGAAGATCGCGGGTTCGATTCCCGTCGGGACCGTTAGAATAACGNAAGTTATTTTAGACTCGTTAGCTCAGTTGGTAGAGCAATTGACTTTTAATCAATGGGTCACTGGTTCGAGCCCAGTACGGGTCATATATGCGGGTTTGGCGGAATTGGCAGACGCACCAGATTTAGGATCTGGCGCTTAACGGCGTGGGGGTTCAAGTCCCTTAACCCGCATTAAGATATAATAAATGAGCCGGCTTAGCTCAGTTGGTAGAGCATCTGATTTGTAATCAGAGGGTCGCGTGTTCAAGTCATGTAGCCGGCATTTTTAGATAGAAGAAAACGGTGCGAACGTAGTTCAGTGGTAGAACACCACCTTGCCAAGGTGGGGGTCGCGGGTTCGAATCCCGTCGTTCGCTTAGAGAGGCCGGGGTGGCGGAACTGGCAGACGCACAGGACTTAAA